>CAMDVZ010000042.1 GCA_945878895.1 Caenispirillum bisanense
TGCGAACGTATTCGCGCTTATCGTGCAATCCGCGGCGTCGCCGCCGACGCCGCCAACCATCCAACGGCGAGCGCCACCGTCAGTGCCGCGCCCAGATCGAAGCCGGCATCCGCTTCGGCTGCCGCCGCGATCGCCTCGCCCAGCGGCAGGCCATCTCCGCAGGCGCGCAACCATGCCGCATCGCCCGCGCCGACGCGCTGGAACGCGGCGTCGTCGTCGCGTTGGAAAACCACCAGATCGACCGCTCCCGCGGCGGCGTCGATCGTTTCGGCGGCGTCCGTCCGCCCCATCGCCAGCATCCAGATCCGGTCGACCGGAAACGCCGACCGCAGCACCGACGTACCCACCCGCAAATGCAACGGTCGCGTTTCCAGCTCGTCGGGTCCGATTGCCGCGAGCGCCGCGGCGTCGAGAGCCACGCCGGGATCGGCGTTGTAGGCAAGCGTCAGCGCCCGATCGAGCCTGGCGACGTCGGCCAGGTACGGCAACGAGCGCGCCGGTTCCCAGGCCGCGACGTGATCGGCGAAGCCATCGCCATATTCGGTCAGCACCGGTCCCGCCGGCGGCGACGCCAGAACGTAGGCACGCGCCATGGTGGTGAAAAATGCCGCGCCGACCAGCGCCTCGACGCTGGAAAAGGTGGCCCCGAGCGCCGCGACGAGACTGGTGGCGACGTGATGGCGGTAGATGCGCAGGCGCGCTTCCGCCGGCACGCGCCTGCCATCGACCAGCGACGCGAGCTCGGAAGCCGCGCCACCCAGCGCGACTTCGCGGAAACGGCGCTGGAGTGCCAACATCGACGGATCGCTCATGGCAGCGGCGGCGAGGCAAGCGCGGCCGCCGCCTCGACGTCGGCGCGACGCGCCTCGGCCAGCAGCACCTCGAGCGCGGGCACGTCGGTGTCCCATTCGATCATGGTCGGTCGCGGGCCGAACCGGCGCACCGCGTCGCGATAGAGCGCCCAGACCGGCTCGGCCACGCGCGAACCGTGGTCGTCGATCAGGACGGTCTCGCCGTCGGCGTCGTTGACGGCGTGGCAGGCGAGATGGAACTCGCCGCTGGCGTCCGCCGGCAGCGCCGCGAGATAGGGTTGCGCGTCGAGGCCGACGTTGTGACAGGTGACATGGATGTTGTTCAGGTCGCACAGCAGGCCACAGCCGGTACGCCGCGCCAGTTCGGCGAGAAACGCGCTCTCGGCAATCGTGGAGTGCGCGAACCGCAGATAGCTCGAGGGATTCTCGATCATGACCCGTCGCCGGAAGATGTCCTGCAGGCGCGCGACATTGGCCGACACGATCCCGAGGCTTTCCTCGGTATAGGGCAACGGCATCAGGTCGTTGAGATAGACACCATCCACGCCGGTCCAGGCGAGATGGTCCGAAACGAAGCGCGGTTGCAGGCGGTCGATCAGGACGGCGACGCGACGGACGTGGTTCTCGTCGAGACCGCCCGCGGCGCCCGGCGACAGCGCAACCGCGTGCACGCTCAACGGCAGATCGCGACGCAGCGCCTCCACGCGTCGCAAGGCGGGGCCGCCGGCCAGATAGTTCTCGGCGTGGATTTCGACGAAGCCGGCACCGTTCAGGGCGTCGGGTTGCTCGACGAAATGGCGCGACCGCAAGCCGACGCCGGCGGCAAGTTCGCTGGTCATCGCGACGGACGATCGCGGCGCCAACGGCAAGGCCGCCGGCGCCGCGACTCCGGGTGACCTACTTGCCGGCGGTCAGCGACGCGCCGACGATCTTCTCGCACAGACCCTTGGGCACCGAGACCCAGGCATCGTTCTGCTTGTCGGCCTTGGCGGTGCCGGCGCAGGACGACGTCGCGGTCTGGCAATCGTTCTTGCCGGCCTTCGAGACGCCGTAGCACTTCTCGGTCGCTCCCTGGGCGCTGGCGACGGTCGGCAGCGCGACGACGGCGGCAAGGGCCGCGGCGATCGCGAAATGCGAAGTCTTCATGGTGTGGTCTCCCGATTTCAGGTTCGCCCGGCGACAGGCCCGGCGACGCGCCGAAACCTACCCGACACCCGGTCGGCGTCCGAATCAAGCGGCCTGACGATTGCGTGAACCGCCCGGTCATCCGCGCCGGTCGCGCAGAATCGCTTCGGCGCACTCCAGATCGGCCGGCGTGTTGACGTTGAAGAACGGGTCCTCGCCATCGGCTGGCCAGTCGACCGCGCGATAGCCGAGCAATCGCAGGCCATCGCCGACCGAGCGGACGCCGCCGGCCACCACCACGCGCCGCAAGGCGGGACCGGCCGCCAGCGGCCACAGCCCGACCGCGTAGTGCTCGCGCCCGCCGCGGCGCGCGACGGCAACGACGTCGGCGCCCGGACCGGCGCCGATCAGCCGCGCGGCGAGGTCGGCGGGCAGGAACGGCGTGTCGGCCGGCGCCGCGAGCAGCCAGCGCGCGTCCGGCGCGTGTTCCTTGGCCCACGCCAGCGCGGCGAGGATTCCGGCCAGCGGACCCGGCGGCCGGCCATCGGCGGACGGCGGAACGTCGTCGGCTATCACGGGCAAGCCGAGAAACCGATACCGGTCGACATCGCGCGCCGAGATCGCCCGCGTCGACACCGACGGCCGCAACGCCGCGACGGCATGCGCGACCAGCGGCCGGCCGCCCAGCATGCGCAACGGCTTCGGCGGCCCCTCGCCCATTCGCCGCCCGGCGCCACCGGCCAGCACGACGCCGACGACGTGGTTGGCGGAGAATGGTGGCGGTTCGGACGGCGGCATCGCGCGACTATGCAAGTCCGACTCCGCGGCGGCAAGACGCGGCACGATTGACAGACACCGCCATCTTCGCGGCAGGATGGCGCCACGACATTCACCGAGGGGACCCCGACATGGGTGCGACGCCACAAGCCATCGCCGACTATCTCGTCAACGTGCGCCGCACGCGCGCCACCGTGGGGTGGTGGCCAAAAGCCGCGACGCCGGCCGACGAGGATGCGGCCTACGCTGCCCAGGACGTCTTCCTCGCCCGCGTCGTCGGCGAGGATGGTCCGCTGGCGGGCTACAAGATCGGCCTCACCTCGCCCGCGATCCTCAAGCAGACCGGCCTGAAACACCCCGCCTACGGTCCGATCCGCAAGAATCGGGTCTACGAGAGCAGCGTCGACCTGAAGGCGGGCAACCATGCCCGCCTCGGCCTCGAACTCGAGATCATCCTGACCGTCAACGCCGACGTACCGCCACCGGCCGCGGGCAAACCCTGGACGCGCGAGACGATCGCGCCATTCATCGAATCGGCGCGCGCCGGCTTCGAGCTGATCGAGGATCGCGGCTCCGACTACAGCCGCCTGTCGGCGATGGCGCTGATCGTCGATCTTGGCTGGAACTGGGGCTCGCTGCTGGCGCCGGTGGTTCCGGACTGGCGCAAGCTCGATCTCGCCAACCTCGTCGGCACCGTATCCTTCGACGGCGAGGAAGTCGCGCGTGGCCATTCCGGCGAGGTACTGGGCCACTGCGTCAACTCGCTGGCCTGGGTCGCGAATCGCCTCGCCGACCACGGCAAGAACCTGAAAAAGGGCATGATCGTCTCGACCGGCAGCATGGTGGCCTGCCAGTTCATTCCGCCCGGCACCACCGCCGTCGGCCGCGTCGAGGGGTTGGGCGAAGTAACGGTGCGCTACGGATTCTGAGCCCCGGCGACGCCGGCGTCAGATCGACGCCGCCCGTGCGTCGGGTCGCAGGATCGCGCTCGGCAGGCGGTGGATCGACGCGGAGCCGAGCGCCAGCACGTCGTAGCCGGGGGCGAACAGCGAGGCGATGGCGGGGTCGCGCGCGTTGAGGCCACCGGTGTAGGCGCCGTACGATGGCAGGATCAGCCGCTTGCCATCGGTCGCGAAGCAGCGCCGGCGCAAACCCCGGCCGCGCACCGTCAGCGCGGCGACCGGATGGTAGTGGCCTGAAATCTCGCCCGCGACGTCGAGCAGCGGCGCCCGCAAGGCCTCGTGGCGGAACACGACGCGGCCCAGCGCCAGCTCGTGGCTGACCGAACCGCCCCACTGGCGCGGCGGCCGCGGATCGTGGTTGCCGACGATCCACAGCCAGTCCTCGACCCTCCCGGTCAGATCGACGATCGTCGCGGCATCCTCGGCCGCGATCCGCGCCTCGGCGTCGGCGTCGTGGAAACTGTCGCCCAGGCACACGACGATCGCCGGGCGCGTTGCCTCGATCGCGCGACGCAGCGAGGCGAGCGTGGCGCGAGTGTCGTAAGGCGGCAGCGCCTGCGCGGTCCGGCTGCCGTACCAGCTGCCTTTTTCGAGATGCAGGTCGGTGACCACCAGCAGGCGCGCGGCCGGCCACCACAACGACCCGTCGCGGCAGGCGATCAGGCGTTCGCCGTTGAGGTCGAACTCCAGTCCAGGCGGCGGCGAGTTCACGGGCGGATCACGATCGGTGTTCCATCCGGCACGAGCGACCAGATATCCCGCATCTCCCGGTTCGTTACCGCCAGGCATCCCACCGTCCAGTCACGGCGCTGGCGCCATCGCGCGGTCCATCCCCGCCCGTTGGGTTGCCCGTGGATCATGATGTCGCCGCCGGGATCGAGGCCGGCAGCGGCGGCGACTTCGCGATCCCGATCGTCGGGATAGGACACGTGCAGCGACAGATGGAACCGGCTGCGCGGATTGCGCCAATCGACGCGGTAGGTTCCCTCCGGCGTCCGGCCATCGCCTTCGCGCCGCTTGTGCCCGACCGGATCGAGGCCCAACGCGATCCGGTATTCCCGCAGCGGCAGGCCGGCGCGCGACAACACCATCCGCCGCGCGGCCTTGTGGACCTCGATCAGGTCGGCCGGTTGGTCGGCCGGTCCGGGTGGTGGGCGTCGCCACATCGCAGGATGACTCCTCGTGGCGCCACATGCCCCGCGTCGCGGACCGAACACAACCCCCGCCGCGACGTTCCCGACATTGACCGGCCGGCCTCGCCTCGCCATGGTCCGGCTATGCGTTCCCTGCTTCGACCGTTCCGCTCGTTGGCGCCGATCCTCGCCGTCTGCGCACCCCTCGCCACGACGATGGCGGCCGATCTGCTGCCCCACGAGGCACGCTACACCGTGCGCCTGGGCACGTCGGCCAACGGCCCCCAGATCGGTGGCGCCGTCCAGCGCCTGTCGACCGATTGCCGGGTCCGGCGCCTCCGGCGCGAGGTGTCGACCGAGTTCGCGCTCACCCCGGCGCTGCGTTTCGTCACCGAATCGAAGCTGGACGGAACCGAGACGCGCGGCGGCGGCGCCTTCGAGTACCGCCTCGAGCGCCGCAACAACGACAAGGTCGAATCCCTGTCCGGCAAGGTAACGGCCGGCAAGACGGGGGTTCGTGCCGACATCCAGTTCCCCGGCCGTCCGTTCGCCTTCGATCTGCCGGTCGGCACGTTGCTGCCCGTCACCGGCATCGCGCGGATCGTCGACCGCCTGAAAGCAGGCGCGACGGCGTTCAATTTCATTGTGTTCGATCCCGAACTCACCAGCGACGCGCTGACCGTCGATGTCGGCCTCGCCTCGCCCGAGATGTTGCGTCCGCCGCGGCCCGACGGTGCGGCGGCGAAAATCCCCGCTGGCGCGGCGTGGCCGGTCAGCATCGCTTTCACGCCGACCCGCAAGGGCGGCCAGCCGCTCTTCGTGCTGTCGACCATGATGCACGAGTCGGGGATCCTGGACCGGGTGTCGGTGACGGCCGGCATTTTCGCGCTGGGGGCGGACCTCACCGACCTCAGGATAGAGCCGGTGCCAAACTGCCCGACCTCGTGAGCCGTCCGTCATCCGCTCCCGGGCTGTCCGCGTATAGTTCGGGCGGTTCGGTTGGCCGCGGAGCAGGAGAAGCATGAGCGGCGCGTCCATCGTCTGGTTCCGGCACGACACACGGCTGTCCGACAACCCCGCCCTGGCGGCGGCGGTCGGGACGGGCGCGCCGGTCATACCTGTATTCGTTCTCGACGACGCGGCGCCTGGCCTTCGCCTGGTCGGCGGCGCGGCACGATGGTGGACCCACCATGGTCTCGCCGCGCTCGACGCCGACCTTCGCCGTCGCGGCAGCCGGTTGATCCTGCGTCGCGGGCGGACCGGGGAGGTTTTCGATCGTCTGGTCGCCGAGACCGGTGCCGGAGCGGTGTTCTGGAACCGGCGCTACGACACCGCCGGGCGCGACATCGACGCCGGCATCGAGACGGCGTTGACGGCGCGAGGCGTGCGCACCGGAAGCTTCGGCGCGTCGTTGCTGCACGAACCCTGGACAGTGCGCACGCAGTTGGGTGGGCCATTCCGGGTGTTCACGCCGTTCTGGCAGGCCTGCCGGACCGCCGCGACGCCTTCGGCACCGCTGCCAGCGCCCGATCGCCTCGAAGCACCCGCCGTCTGGCCATCGTCGGACCCGCTTGCCTCGTGGCGGCTGCTGCCGACCACGCCGGACTGGGCGGGCGGCTTGCGGGAAACATGGACTCCCGGCGAAGCGGGCGCAGCCGCGGCACTGGCGACGTTCCTCGACGATCGACTGGCGACCTACCGCGACCGGCGCGACCGCGCCGATCTCGCCGCGACGTCGGCGCTGTCGCCCTGGCTCGCGGCCGGCGACATCGGTCCGCGACAGGTGCTGAACGCAGTGATCGATGCCGCCCGACGCGACCCAGAGGTCACGGACCAGTCGGTCGAGAAGTTCGCCGCCGAGCTGGGCTGGCGGGAGTTCTCGTGGCATCTGCTGTTCCACTTCCCGACCCTGCCGGAGGTCAACTTCCGGGCGGAGTTCGATGCTTTCCCATGGCGCGACGACGCTCCGGCGCTGCGGGCATGGCAACGGGGTCTCACCGGCTATCCGCTGGTCGACGCCGGCATGCGCCAGCTCTGGACGACCGGCTGGATGCACAATCGCGTCCGCATGGTGGCGGCGTCGTTCCTCGCGAAGCACCTGATGATCCACTGGCGCGAAGGCGAGGCATGGTTTCGCGACACGCTCGTGGATGCCGATCCCGCCAGCAACGCCGCGGGCTGGCAGTGGGTCGCGGGCTCCGGCGCCGACGCCGCGCCCTTCTTCCGCATCTTCAATCCGGTGCTGCAAGGCGAGCGCTTCGATCCCGCCGGCGACTATGTCCGGCGGTACGTGCCGGAGCTGGCGCGGCTGCCGGCGGACTGGATCCACCAGCCATGGAAGGCACCGCCACGAGTTCTCGCCGAGGCCGGCGTCCGGCTCGGCGCGAGCTATCCGTTGCCGATCGTCGATCACGGCGAGGCCCGATCGCGGGCGCTCGCCGCCTTCTCGTCCCTGCGCCGCGTCGCGGCCTGATGTCGTTTGTCTGGAGTATCGCGTGAAAATCGCCGTCGTTGGAACAGGCGTCGCCGGGCTCGGCGCCGCCTGGATGCTGTCTCCCGGTCACGAGGTCGTCGTCTACGAGAAGGAACGCCGGCTCGGCGGCCACAGCCACACCCATTCGATCGACATCGACGGCGCCACCGTGCCGGTCGATACCGGCTTCATCGTCTACAACGAGCCCAACTACCCCGACCTGTCGGCGCTGCTGGCGCATCTGGACGTCGTTACCCGCTGGAGCGACATGAGTTTCGGCGTCAGCCTCGACGGCGGACGCTACGAGTACGGTTCCGGCTGGCTTTCGTTCCTGGGCCAGCGCCGCAACATCGTCGATCCGCGCCACTGGCGCCTGGTGCGCGACATCCAGCGCTTCAACCGCGAGGCGCCCGCCCTGATCGAGGACGCGTCCAACGCCGGCCTGCCGTTGCGCGAGTATCTCGCCGCGGCCGGTTACGGCGGCGACTTCGCGCGCCGCTACCTGCTGCCGATGGCGAGCGCCATCTGGTCGGCGCCGATCTCGGCGATGCTCGAGTATCCCGCCGGCTCGCTGGTCCGCTTCTTCGTCAACCACGGTCTCCTGCGCGTGGCGGGACAACTGCGCTGGCGTTCCATCGACGGCGGCAGCCAGCGCTACGTCGAGAAGATCGCCGCGCGGCTCGGCAACTCGGTGCGCCTTTCGACGGCGGCGACGCGGATCGAGCGCGGTCCGGCGGGCACGACAATTCGCGACCAGCACGGCCATCCCGACACGTTCGACCGGGTGATCGTCGCCACCCACGCCGACCAGGCACTGGCCTCGCTGGCCGACCCGACGCCGCGCGAGCGCTCGGTGCTGGGTGCCTTCCGCTACACCCCCAACACTGCGGTCCTGCACGCCGACCCGTCCCTGATGCCGCGCCGCCGCCGGGTCTGGTCGAGCTGGAACCACGTGGCGCGCGAAGGCGACACGGGTGCTCCTGCCAGCCTGACCTACTGGATGAACCGTCTGCAGCGCTTGCCGACCCGGCGCGACGTATTCGTGTCGCTGAATCCCGACCGGCCGCCGGCCGAGGAGTCGACGTGGGCAACGATGCAGTACGAGCACCCGCTATTCGATGGCGCGGCCGTGGCCGCCCAGGGCGCGCTGGCGGGCCTGCAGGGTGTCCGCGGCACGTTCTTCTGCGGCAGCTATTTCGGCTACGGCTTCCACGAGGACGCGCTGTCCTCCGGCCTCGACGTCGCGGAGTCGATGGGCGCGAAACGTCCGTGGTCGACGCCGGCGCGGGCCCGACGGGCGGACGCGATCGCCACGCCGGGCGCGACGCTGCCGGGTTTCGGCGCATCCACGCCGGTCGCCGCGCGCGTATCGGCGGAATGACGATGTCCACGACGGCCCGCGACGCGACGATCGGCGAGACGACGTCGCGGGCGCGCGAAGCGCTGGCCGGCGGCATCCTCGACGCGGCGATTTTCCACAAGCGCTTCCGGCCGCATCCCCACGCCTTCGCCTACCGGATCGCGGCACTGTGCGTGCCGCTGTCGCGGCTGGCCGCGCTGGACCGCCGCGCGATCCGGCTCGATCGCTGGGGGCCATTCTCGTTCCATCGCGCCGACCACGGCGCGCGCGACGGCTCCGATCTCGCGGCGTGGATGCGCGGCGTTCTGGACGAACATGGCCTGTCCGCGGCGTGCGACGGAGAAATCGTCCTGCAGACGTTGCCGCGACAGTTCGGCTACGTGTTCAATCCGGTCAGCTTCTGGTTCTGCCTCGATCGCGCCGGAAAGCCGCGCGCCGTGCTGTGCGCCGTGACCAATACGTTTGGCGAACGCCACGACTATCTGGTGGCACGCCCCGACCATGCGCCCATCGCGCCCGACGAATGGCTGACCGCCCGCAAGGTCTTCCACGTCTCGCCCTTCATGCCGGTGGCGGGCGAGTACCGCTTCCGCTTCGCGTTCGGCGAGGACGCGGTCCGGGTCGACATCCACTATTTCGACGCCGAGGGTCTGGCCCTGACGACCTCGATCGCCGGCCGCCGGGCGGCGCTCGACGACCGCGCCCTGCTGCGCCGGCTGGTGGCGCATCCCCTACTTACGCTGGGCGTGATTTTGCGCATACACTGGCAGGCCTTCCATCTCTGGCGCAAAGGCGCGCGGTTCCACCGCAAGCCGGCGCCGCCCACGGAGACGTTGAGCCGATGACCGACATGACGGCCGCCCGCGGCGTCCGCCAGCCGTTCGCCGCCCTGCTCGCCCTCAAGACGCTGGGGCGTCTGGCCGCCGGATCGCTCGAAATGCGCCTGCCCAACGGCCACCTCCGGCAGTTGCGGGGTAACACGCCCGGCCCCGCGGCCGGGATCACGATCCACGACTGGCGGCTGTTTGGCCGCGTGATGACGTCGGGCGACATCGGGCTGGCGGAAAGCTACATGGCGGGCGACTGGGATTCGCCCGACCTGGTGCGCTTCATCGAACTGCTGGCGGCCAACGAATCGGCGGTCGACCGGCTGGCGCGGCCCTCGTGGTGGCGCCGCGCGCTGCTGCGGCTCCAGCACGCCCGTCGCGACAACACGCGCGAGGGATCGCGCAAGAACATCCACGCCCACTACGATCTCGGCAACCGCTTCTACGAGACGTGGCTCGACACGACGATGACGTATTCGTCGGCGCTCTACGAGGGCGATCCGGACCGGCCGCTGGCCGACGCCCAGCGCGCCAAGTACGAGCGCATCCTCGACCGGCTGGGTGCCCGCCAGGGCGACAGCGTGCTGGAAATCGGCTGTGGCTGGGGCGGCTTCGCCGAGGCGGCGGCACGCCGCGGCGTCAAGGTGCACGGCATCACGATCTCGGAGGAACAGCTCGCCTACGCCAGGGCACGCCTCGCCAGGGCCGGATTGTCGGACGTCGCCAGCGTCGAGTTCCGCGACTACCGCGACCTCGAGGGCCAGTTCGACCATGTCGTGTCGATCGAGATGATCGAGGCGGTCGGCGAACGTCACTGGCCGTCGTATTTCTCGACCCTGCGCGACCGGCTGCGGCGCGGCGGCAAGGCCATCGTGCAGGCCATCGTGATCGACGAGCCGTGGTTCCAGCGCTACCGCAACCAGCCCGACTTCATCCAGACCTACGTTTTTCCCGGCGGCATGCTGCCGGCGGTGTCGAGCCTGCGCGACCAGGCCGCGCGCGTGGGCATGGCGCTGTCGGCGACCCATGGCTTCGGCTGCGACTACGCGCGCACCCTGGAGGCGTGGCTGGAACGCTTCGACGCCGCCCGCGAGCGCGTGCAGGGCATGGGCTTCGACGACCGGTTCGTGCGGATGTGGCGCTACTACCTCGCCTATTGCGCCGCCGGCTTCGCGACCGGCCGCACCGATGTCGTGCAGGCCGAATTCATGCACGTCTGAGCCGGTTTCCCACGCGCGACCACCAAACGGACTCTTGGCGAACAGACGCTCTTCGCCCATATTCCTGACCAACAAATGACAAGACAGGAAGGCTTTCCCTTGCAGGCTCCCCCGTCCGGCGCGCCCGATCCGGCGACGCACGTCAAACTGCCCTTCAACCGCCTGGTCGCCTACGCGACGCTGCAGTTGCCGCTCAACATGGCCGCCCTGCCGGTCGTGCTGAACGTGCCGAAATTCTATGGCGACGCGCTGGGGCTGTCCTTCGCGACGCTCGGCGCCTACCTGCTGATCACCCGCGTGATCGACGCGCTGCAGGACCCGCTGATCGGCTTCATCAGCGACCGCATGACCAACCGCCCCAAGGGCCGCCTGATTTTCGTGGCGATGATGATGCCGCTGCTGATCGGCGGCTTCTTCATGCTGTTCCATCCACCGTCCAAGGCGTTCCTCGGCGTCGGCGGATTGCAGCTCTGGCTGCTGGCCTCGCTGATCATCGTGCACCTGGGCTATGCCGGCGTCTCGATCAGCTACCACGCCTACGGCGCCGATCTGACCGACGACTACAACGAGCGCACGAAAGTCACCGTGGCGCGCGAGGTGTTCGGCCTCACCGGCATGACCATCGCCGTCGTGCTGCCGGCCCTCCTCGTCAATCCGGCTTGGCACGGCGACATCGCCAACGCGTGGGCGGCGGCCAACCAGGCCTTGGCGGCGGCCAAAGCCGGCGGCGACGCGGCCCTGATCGCCAAGGCGCAGGCCGCCGTGACCGAGCTCAAGCACGCCGGCGAGGTCGAGGGCTATGGCTGGTTCGGGCTGATTTTCATTCCGATCGCGCTGCTGGCCTTCATCCCCAGCTATTTCCGCTCGCCGCCCTCGGTGCACGGCATGGTGACCCGCAAGGGCCGCGGCTCGATCCTGCTGGATTTCCTGGCGCCCCTGAAGAACCCGCGGTTCCGCCGGCTTCTGGTGGTCTTCATCGTCAACGGCTCGGCGCTCGGCATCGCCGTCAGCGTCATGCTGTTCTATGTCGAGTACGTGCTCAAGGGCACCACGTTGCAGGCCGGCCTGGTGTTGCTGACCTACTTCGTCGCCGCCGCGGCCAGCGTGCCGCTGTGGATGTGGATGTCCAAGCGCAGCAGCAAGGCGGTGGCGTGGTTCGCGGCCATGGTCCTGACCATCTTCTCGATGGGCCTGGCCTTCTTCGTCGGACCCGGCCAGATCCCGATCTTCCTCGTGATCTCGGCCCTGACCGGCCTGGCGCTGGGTGCCGACTACGGCCTGCCGCCCTCGATCCTGGCCGACATCATCCACGCCGAGGAAGGGGCCGACACCAAAGGCGAGACCGGTGCCTATTTCGGCCTGTGGGCGCTGTCGACCAAGCTTGCCACCGCGGTGGGAGCGGCGCTGTCGCTGCCGGTGGCGCAGATGCTGGGCTTCAACCCCAGCGCCGGCAAGTTCGAGACCGGCGCTCTGGTGTTCACCTACATCGCGCTGCCGATCCTGGTGAAGGCGATCGCCGCGGTGCTGATCTGGTACATCCGGATCGAAGCGCTGCGACCCTCGGTGCGCGACACCCTGGCCGGCCGCTCGCTGGCCTGATCCAGAGCGCATGTTCCGGCTGGGCAACGGGCCGTCGCTGGAGAAGGAAGCTGTAACGGCGCCACGCCATCTCTCCCTTCTCCCCTCGTAGGAGGGGAGAAGGTGGCGCGCAGCGCCGGATGAGCGGCTTCGCGGCCATGGAAGCGGCAGGGACTCGGGTTCGAAATCCGAATCGCCTCAACGCCGCGAAACCCCTCATCCGCCCTTCGGGCACCTTCTCCCCCGAAGACGGGGGAGAAGGAAATATTGCTGCGGCACAGACATTTCTTCCCTTCTCCCCCCTCGTAGGAGGGGAGAAGGAAAGACGGGCTTCGACGGCTACTTCTTCGCGATGTTCCTTGGCACGTCGCGGAAGGGCTTGTCGGTATCAACGCTGGGTTCCTTCGGCGTGCGCAGGACGCGTTCGGCGATGATGTTGCGCTGGATCTCGTCGGTGCCGCCGGCGATCGAGGTGGCGGGGATCGAGACCAGGATTTCCGCGATGACGCCGCCCATCGGGCTGTCCTCGCCCGTCAGCATCGCGTCGGCGCCGGTGATCGAGGTGTGGACCCGGCCGGCCGCGCGCGCGATGTGGCTGGAGATCAGCTTGCCCAGCGACCCCTCGGGACCTTGTGGGCGTCCCTGCTCCTGGGCCGCGCGGGCACGTCGGGCGGTCCATTCGGCCGCTTTCGACATGGTGAGCAGCTTGGCGATCTCCTGGCGCAGCACCAGATCGCCGAGCTTTCCGGTGGCCCTCGCCCGTTCCAGCACCAGATCGACCCGGCCGGCGCGCTGCGGATACCACTTGTAGGGCTCGTTCGTGGTGGCGAACTCGATCCGCTCCTCGTCGTAGGCGCGCCCCTTCGAGGTCGAACTCGCGGCCCACGAGCGCAGACCGTCGGCGCCGCGCCGTTCGTGCATCAACGTCGTGGTGGCGACCGCCCAGCCATTGCCGACCTCGGTGACGAGGAACTCTGGCGGAATCACCGCGTCGGTGAAGAACACCTGGTTGAACGACGCATGACCGTTCATCTGCTTCAACGGTCGCACCTCGACGGCGGGCTGGTGCATGTCGAGGATGAAGTAGGACAGGCCCTTGTGCTTCGGCACGTCCCAGTTGGTGCGCGCCAGCAGCAGCGCCCAGTTGGCGTGATGGGCGCTGGTGGTCCAGACCTTCTGGCCGTTGATCACCCACTTGTTGCCCTCGAACTCCGCGCGCGTGACGGCACCCGCGAGATCGGAGCCGCTGCCGGGTTCGCTGAACAGCTGGCACCAGGTGTCCTCGCCGGTCAGGATGCGGCGGAGGAACTTCTCCTTATGCATGTCGGTGCCGTGCGCCAGGATCGTGGCGGCGGCCAAGGTGCGGATGCCGGCCTTGGCGACGCCGATGGCGCCGATGGCCTTGAACTCCTCCTCGATGCCAGCTCCGAACCCGACCGGCAGGTCGCGGCCGTACCACTGCTTCGGCCAATGCGGCACGCCCCAGCCCGAATCGGCCAGCTTGTTGCGCCATTCGACCAGACCAAGCTCGGGGTTCCAGTGCTCTTTCAGCCAGGCCCGGGCTTCGGCGCGGACGGAGGCTTCGGTGACTTCGCTCATGATCTCTTCCCCCGCTCTCAAGCCGCCCAACGCCGCATCATCACGTCGCGATGATGCGTGGCGTCGCCCAGAAACACCTCCGAACTCTTGGCCCGCTTGAACCAGAGCTGGGTGTCGTTGTCCCACGTGAAGCCGATGCCGCCGTGGATCTGGATCGCGTGGATGGCGGTCTGGAGGTAGGTGTCGGACGCGCAGGCCTTGGCGAGCGAGGCGACCGCGACGATGTCCTCGTCGCTCTCGTCGATGGCGGCGGCGGCGTAGTAGGCGGCCGATTTCGCCAGCTCCACCTCCACCAGCATGTCGGCGGCCTTGTGCTTGAAGGACTGGAAGGAGGCGATCGGACGACCGAACTGCATGCGCATCTTGGCGTAGTCCAGCGACGCCTCGCGCAACTTGTCGGCACCGCCGGCCATTTCGTTGGCGAGGCAGACGGCGGCCCACAGCATGGTTTTGGCGAAGGGCGCGGCGGCGGCGCCGGCCGTGCCCAGCAACTTCGCCTCGACCGACTTGAACTCCAGGCGCGCCAGCTTGCGGGTCGGGTCCATGACCTTGAGCGCCTTGCGCGTCAGGCCCGCGGCGTCGCCCGAAACGGTGAAGAACGACAGCCCGTCCTCGCCGCTGGTTCCCGGCGCGCGCGCCAGCACCACGATCAGGTCCGCGGTGTGGCCATCGAGCACGAAGCTCTTCGCGCCATCGAGCCTGTAGCCGCCGCCCGACGGGGTCGCTGTCGTCGTCGTGGCCGCGGCGTCCCAGCGCCCGTCGGTCTCGGTGAAGGCGAGCGTCGCCACCGTGTCGCCGGTCGCGATGCCCGGCAGCAGGGCGCTCTTCTGCGAGCCGGTGCCGGCGTTCAGGATCGCGTTGGCGGCCAGCACCGCGGAGGCGAAGTACGGCGCGCAGACCAGCGCGCGGCCCATCTCCTCGCAGACGATGGCGAGTTCGGCGCAGCCGAAACCCTGGCCGCCGAATTCCTCGGGGATCGCGACGGCGGTCAGGCCAAGCTCCTGGTTGAGCTTGCGCCAGCCCTCCCGGTCCCAGCCCGCCTCGGTTTCCATCAGGCGCCTGACCTCGGTGGTCGGCGAACGCCCCTCGAAAAACCGCCGCAGGATGGTCCTGAACTCTTCCTGCTCGCCCGTGAAACTGAACCGCATGTCTTGGTCCTCCCGGCGCGGACTGTACGCCGGAGCCCGCGCGGCGGGGAAGCGGCCAGAAACGTCACGCTGGGTTGCAGGGATGGGCCAGGCAGAGGCATCGCCTTTCGGAACGGGCAAAGCCAGGACGCGCGTCGCCCGGATCGCGCTCTCCGTTTCGGCCGACTCCGGGCATCGATGTCGCCGCGAGCGGCGCTGGAGCGGCGCGCGTTCCGAAAATCCGCTGCGACGACAGGCCGGAGTACAGTCCCTCAAGAAAAAGCCGGCCCCTTTGGAGGGCCGGCTGATCCGTTGGTCGGAGTGAGAGGATTCGAACCTCCGGCCCCTAGCTCCCGAAGCTAGTGCTCTACCAGGCTGAGCTACACTCCGTCGGTGGTTCTCCGGGACCTGGTACCCCCGGAGCGGCGCGGGTTATAGCGTCCGCCTCCCCCGCTAGCAAGGCCGCGTTCGGCGCAATCTGGCGCATCGGCCGCGAGCCGTCAGCCAGCCACCTGTTTCGTGCTGGCGGGCACGAACTTGGCCGCCGCCGCCTCGGGCATGATGGCGAAAGTCGCCGAAGCCTTGGCGATCGGCGCCGGATCGCCCGGAATCGTAAAGGTCACCTCGCCGAACGCGGTCGTGCGGCCGATCTTGAGCGGCACGGCTTCGACCAGCACGTCGCAATCCTGGGCCGCCCGCATGAAATTCGTCGTCAGCGAGATCGTCGCCATGGCCGGCATCCGCCCCATCGCCTCGGAAAACGCCAGCACCAGCGAGGTGTCTGCCGCCGCCATCAGGGCCTGGCCGAGCAGCACGCCGCCTGGCCGCTGGATGCGGGGATTGCGCGGCAGGCGCAGGCGGGCGCTTTTCGCGTCGAGGTGCTCGACGCGCAGACCGAGATCGGCGATCCAGGCCGGAAAATGCCCGCCCGGCGACACCATTTCCTGCGCCTGTTCGAGCGTGATGAATCCCATGGTCTTCCGTCTCCCGTCCGTTACGATGGCGCGACCCTAGCAGTCTCCGACGGATACCATGAACCCTGTCGCCAGCCATTTTTCGCAGACCTACGCCGAGGCACGGGAGAAATTCTGCGCTGCGGCGGCGGCGGCCGGCGGGCGTTTCCGCTCGCATCGCAATCCCACCACCGGTCCCGACGGCGGCGCGCTCTACATGGACACAGTCCGCTTCGGCGCCGACGAGGCGCCCAACATGTTGGCGATGATGGCCGCCACCCACGGCGTCGAGGGCTTCTGCGGCAGCGGCGCCATGATCGCCTGGCTGCGCGCCGGAGGGCCGGCGAAGCTGCCGGCGGGCACCGGCGCCCTGCTGATCCACGGCGTCAATCCGCACGGCTTCGCCTGGATCCGCCGCGTCAACGAGGACAACGTCGACCTCAATCGCAATTTCGTCGATCACGGCAAACCGTATCCGGTGAACGCCGGCTACGTCGAACTGGCCGACGCGCTGACGCCGCAACGCTACGACGCCGCGTCGCTCGCGAAAGCACAGCTGGTGCTCGACAACTACGTCCAGAAACATGGCGCCTTCGCCTTCCAGGGCGCGGTGTCGGCGGGCCAGTACACGCACCCCGGCGGCATGTTCCACGGCGGCAACAAGCCAACCTGGAGCAATCGCACCATCCGCCGGGTGATTCGAGACGAGCTGGGCGCCGCCAAACGGATCGGCTGCATCGACTACCACACCGGCCTGGGGCCGTTCGGCCACGGCGAGCTGATCAATCCGGCGCCACGCGGTTCGGGCTCGTTCGATCTCGCGGTCCGCTGGTACGGCGACGAATGCACGTCGCCGGAAGTCGGCGATTCCAAATCGGCCATCGTCACCGGCGCGGTGATGGACGCGTTTCCGCAGGAAGCGCCGGACGCCGCCTTCTGCGGCATCGCCATCGAGTACGGCACCTATCCGGTCGACGAGGTTCTCGAAGCGGTGCGGCGGGACAACTGGCTCCATCTGCACGGCACGCTCGACTCCGAGCAGGGGCGCGCGTTCAAGGCCTACATGAAAGAGCGTTTCTATCCGGCCGGCACCAAGTGGGCCGAGATGGTCTGCGTCCGCTCGCGCGAGGTGATCGGCAAGACCATCGCCGGACTGAACGCACCGGCCTGACTCAACGATGACCAGCCAACGAACCAGAGGGAGCGAACCGATGCCACAGGACATGACCCGCGCCGCCGGGACCAAAGCCTACCCGTTGCCGAGCGCCGACGCCGCCTCGCTCGGCTTCCGCGTCGAGCAGCTCGACCGGTTGTGCGCCTTCATCCAGGGCCAGATCGACCAGCGCCACTATCCCGGCGCCCAGATCGCGCTCGCCCGCCACGGCAAGCTGGCGATGACGCGGACCTTCGGCAACGCCACCACGGTGCCCGCCCGCAAGGCCGCCGACGACACGCTGTGGCTGCTCTATTCCAACACCAAGGTGGTGCTCGCCACGACGATGTGGGCGCTGGCCGAACAGGGTGCCTTCCGGTTCGACGACAAGGTGTCGGACCACGTTCCGGAGTTCGCGAAAAACGGCAAGCGCGACATCACCGTGTTCCAGGTCATCACCCACCAGGCCGGCTTCCCCAACGCCGTCGTGCCCAAAGCCGGCTGGGACGACCGCAAGATCATGCGCGAGGTGGTGTCGAAATTCTCGCTCGAATGGACGCCGGGCAGCCGCGTCCACTATCACGGGCTGTCGGCCCACTGGACGCTCGCCACATTGATCGAAGCGGTGACCGGCCGCGATTTCCGCGACGTGGTGCGCGAGACCAGCATCGAGCCGCTCGGTCTCGGCGCCGACCTCTTCATGGGCGTCAGCCAGCCGGCCGAACTGGCGCGCGTCTCGGACATGCACATGCCGCCGCCGACCGGCATCGGCGCGGTGCCCGAACCCGACCACAATGCCGCCGACTGGCGGCGCGCCGGTATCCCCGGTGGCGGCGGCTACGGCACGGCGCGCGGCATGGTCGCGCTGTATCAGACGATGCTGGCGGGCGGCACGCTGGGCGGCCATCGCCTCGTTTCACCGCGCACGTTGCAATACGCGATCCGCAACTGGACCGGCGACCGGGTCGACGACTACATGGGCATGCCCATGCATCGCGGCCTCGGACCGCATCTGCGCGGCGACACCGCCAACGTGCGCGGCATGGGCGCCTTCGCCTCGCCGCGCACCTTCGGCCATGGCGGCGTCGGCACGTCC
>CAMDVZ010000043.1 GCA_945878895.1 Caenispirillum bisanense
CGGCGCGCGGGGCCGGGTGGCCTCCCGGCCCCGCGCATTCCTTGCGGAACGACCCCAATATAGACCCCTTCGCTTACACAAGGTGCCCGAAGGGCGGAAGGGGGTGGTTCGCGGTCAAGCACGCCGCCCTCGAAATTCCATCGCGTTCACGTCGAGTGCCATTGGCGCAACGATTTTGCCACGCTCGCGACAATTGCCGGGCATCGACAACCACCCCCATCCGCCCCTTCGGGGCACCTTCCCCCGCCTCGGGGCCGCGAGCGGCCCGGGGGGGGAAGGGAAGAAGTCGCTGCACCACAGCGCCTTCTCGGCGGGGACGAGATGTGTAGACGCCCTAGCTCGCATAAGGGGAGAAGGTGCCCGAAGGGCGGATGAGGGGCTTCCCGGCCTCGTGGCGACTTTGTCGTCGACCCCGAAATCGTACCGCTTGCCACGCCGCGAAGCCCCTCGTCCGGCGCTGCGCGCCACCTTCTCCTCGCCTCCGCGGGGAGAAGGAAGTCGTTGCGGCATCGGCACTCTCTCCGAAGCATGGGTCCGCCCCGGACACGACGATCCGCGATCCGCGAACCATCGCGACGCTACGTGCGGCCCGACGGACGCAGCGGCGGCAGGATGGCTGGATCGACCAGCAGCTCGATGCTGCGCGCGACGCCCGGCTGGCGGCGAATCAGGCCGACGCGTTCGAGCGTGACCACCATCTGGTGAATGGCCGGCGCGCTGACGCCGAAATGGCGTTGCATGTCGCTTTCGGCCGGCGCCCGGCGCTGCGTCAGCATGTAGGCGTGGATGAAGGCGAGATAGCGTCCCTGGGTCGGCGTGAAAGGCGCCTTGGCCGAGCCGGCGCCGGTGGACTTGCCCGGCGGTGGTTCCGCGACGGCGGGTGGGGCTGCCCGGGCCGTGTCGGCGGCCCAGGCATAGGCGGCGAGGAAATCCTCGCGTTCCAGCTCGGGCCACGCGGCGCGCATCGATTCTTCGGTCTCGCCCGCGGCGAGATACGAAAAGACGTCCTCGACCGCGAACCGCGAGCCGCGGATACAGGGCTTGCCGAACCGCTTTCCCGGCTCCGCGGCGATGCGTTCCCGCCAATCCAGCATGGCTCCATCCCGTCGTCGTGTCGCGCGACGATAGCAGCCCCGGAGCGGCACGGGTATCGGCCGCACCTCTCGTCACACGTCGTGGCCCTCGTCCTCCGCCATCGCGATTTCCGGAATTCGCGGCACGAAGGTGCGCAATCCGGAGACGGAGGCGGGAGTCCGGGCTATCGGCGTGCCTGCACTCTCATGATCCGGTCTTCGTCGGCCGACGAAACGAACGCGGCGAAGTCCGCCTTTCGCTCCCGGACGAACCGCCACAGGTCGTCGGCCAGCATGTTCCCGGTTTTCAACAGGATGACCTTGGGTGGCGCACCATAACGACCCGACAAAGCGTCGTAGTCAGAGTCTTTGGTGAGAATGGAATACCCGTGCTGTCCCGCATATCGGAAAACCTCGATATCCGGCGTCCGCCCGAAGCCCAGAGCGAGTACGTGGGTTGTCTCCGGAAAGACGTCGTCCAGCGCGGATACCAGCGCCGGTGGCAGGTTCTCGTCCAACGGCAGCTTCACTCGGCGGCGAGAATCCTAGAGTGGCGCTCGTCGTCGGCCGCGTAAGCCAGGGCGGCGCGGATATCCTCCCGACGAAGCTGCGGAAACGCAACGAGCATCGTCTCCTCCGTCTCGCCCGCGGCAAGATAGGACAGGATATCGCCGACGGTGATGCGGGTTCCCGCTACGCACGGCTTTCCCGACCGCTTGCCCGGCTCGATGGTGATCCGTTCGCGCCAGTCCATTGGGAGGCTCCCGCGTTCTCGTGCCCCGGAGTTTAGCACGAGCGCGGCCAGCCCGTCACACGTCGTGGCCTTCGTGGTGCGCCAGAACGATTCCCGGAATCGCGCGCGCGATGTCGGCCGCCGCGGCGATCGCCTTCGAACCATGGGCGTCGCGCGCCGACCAGTCGCCGAGTTCCAGCTCGGCGTGACCGGGGCCCTTGGCCGGCAGGATGTCGGAAACACTCATCCGGCCGCTGCCGGCCACGATCCAGAAGCTGTCGCGCGCGTCCGACACCGCCCAGACACCCCATGGGCCGGTCGACCACAGGGCGAAATCCTTCGGTCCGAGGCGCGCGGCGATCACGGCCGGCGTCGCGAGCAGGTTCGGGCGGCCGAGGCCGCGGGTCGCCGCGACAAGTTCGGCCGAGGGCGGTGGATCGTCGTCTTCGTCGTAACCGCGGTGGAGGTCCCACGACACCGTGAAGCGATGAAAGTCGCGGACGCGGTCGGCCGCATGCGCCATGCGTTCGCAGCTCGCGCGCCACTCGGCGGCGTAGGGCGCGCCCGCGGCGATCGTGTCGTCCCACGTCACCCACAGGCATCCCAGCGCCTCGCCGCCGACCTCCTCGCGGGGTGCACCGTAGATCGAGAGGCCGATGGAATGCGTCGGCGTCTTCCAGCTGGCCCAAAGCTGGACGCCGCCGCTGGGGTCGCCGTAGCCCGACAGATCCGCGGTCCCGGTATCCTTCGGCGCACCCAGACGCGCCGCGACCGACGCCAGCACGGCGGCAGGCGCGCGACCGTCGGCCCGCAGCTGGTACGTGAGACCGGTCACCGGCCGGTCGGCGGCGGGTCCGTGCAGGGAGGCGCCGACGGCGGGCTCGCCCAACCCGCGCTCGCACGGAGCCACGTCGGCGTGGCAGTAGCGCCCGCCGTCCGGCGGCGGCAGGCCGAGCGCGCGACACGCCGCGTCGAACCGCGTGCCCCAGGGCAAACGCGTGTCGCCGACGACGAAGCCACCGGCGATGTCGGCCATGGCGCGCCGCCGCTACTCGATGGCGACGAAGATGGAATGCCGGAACTTGCCCTCGACGGCCTTGGACTTGTGGCCCTTGCCGCGTACGTCCTCGACGAGGAACACCTCGCCCTGGCCGATCACCCGGCTCTCGCCGTCGCTGGCGGTCACCTGGACGGCGCCGTCGAGATTGATGATGTACTGGCGCCGTGGCGCGGGATGCCAGTCGTAGTCGTAGCTGCCGGGCGTGCCGCGGAACATGATGCCGGTGGCCGGGAACATCTTCGACATCTTGCCGCCGGGCCCTTCGGAGGCCCATTCGACCTCGATGTCGCGGAAATGGCTCTCGCCCTGGTCGTCGACGTAGAGATTGTGGATGCGCATGGTGGTGGTTTCCCCGTGTTGTCGTCGAACGACACTACGGCCAAGTGCGGCGGAAGGAAATGGCGGGATGCGGACATGGGCTCGGCCCGGCCTTGCATCGTGCCGCCGCGGCTCCTATCCATCGATCCATCGCGACGTCGGAGGCTGCCATGGCGCGCAAGAATCGGTCCGGACAAAGTAGCTCTGCGTTTCCCCCGGTGATTGGCGACCAACCTGCCCTCACCGGGCCGACAAGCGTCCGACCAACCGACCGGTCCCGCACCTGGCGCGATCTGGTGGGCATGCTGAAGAGCGACGAGCCGGCGCGCAGCGTCGAGGAAATGAACGCCGCGATCACCGAGGAAGTGCGTCGTCGCCACGCGCGCGGTCGTTATTGAAGTCGAGGCCCGCCTGTTCGTGGCGGACGATCCGGTCGAGACCGTGTTTGGCCGCTCACGTCCTTTTCCCTCCGCTCCGCCATCCCATTCGCAAATCTCGTCGCACGACGGCGATACCATCACGGTGTCATCCCGAGCCTGTCGAGGGACCTTTGCGCGGAGGCGAACGCCGAAAAGCCTTTGAAAACAAGCGGAAAGGTCCCTCGACAGGCTCGGGATGACACCGGGTTCGTGACTCGGACGGTGCACCATCCGTTGGTTCCACGACAAACTCCGGACGACATCGTGCGTCGAGACGCCCAGACCGGCTCGCTTCAGCTTGCCGCGGGCTTATCGAACACCATCACTCGCGACAGGAACGCGATCTCCGTCTCCACCGGCACGAACCCCGCCGCGACGAACGGCGCGTCGGGGTCGGCGCGGACCCAGTCGGCGTAGTAAGGTTCGTGGAAATAATGCGGGAAGAGGTCGAGCAGGCCCTTCCAGTCGGGCCGGTCGATCTCGACGATGGAGTCGACGACGATCGCGCGGCCGCCGGGTTTCAGCACGCGGGCCATTTCGGCCGCGACCTCGCCGCGGATTTTCCTCGGCAGTTCGTGGAACAGGAACGAGCATGTCGCGACGTCGACGCCGGCGTCGGGCAGCGGTATCGCTTCGGCAGCACCTTCCAGCCATTTCAGACGCCGGGAGGTACCGTGCGCGCGGCGGGCGGCGTCGAGATAGGCGGGGCTGAGATCGAGGCCGGTCACCGACAGGCCGGGAAAGGCGTGGGCGACGAAGGCCGGTAGCCGGCCAGTGCCGGTCGCGATGTCGAGCACGGCGACGTCGCGACGGTCGCGGCCGCGCAGCCAGTCGGCTAGCGGCTTGAGTGCCCGCCGGCGCATCAGGTCGGCGGAACCCGTGAACAGCGTCTCGACCTGGGTGTCGTAGATCGTCGCGGACTGCGACGACAGCCAGCCGTCGGTCTGGAAATGGAAATTCTGGCGGTAGTATCGCGGCAAGTGGTCGTGCGCGGGATCGCCGGCAGGCTCGTCGGCGATGCCGGCGTGCCGGCGCTGGTCGACGTTGGGCAGATCGCGGAACCAGGCGGCGCTGCGGCGCAGCCAGTCCAGCGGATCGCCCGCCAGCGAGGGCGGCGGCGGGAACAGGCCGGCCTTGATGTCGGCCCACTCGCGCGCGAACAGCGCCCGCATGTCGCCCAGCAACGCGGTCCGGTCCGGCGTCGGGCACACGTCGAACGTCGGTTTGGGCATCGGCTTCAGACGCCGCCGGCCGAGCGCATAGTGCGCCATGTACCAGCCGACGCGGGCGGTCTGGGTTGTCGCGTAGGCGAGACGGTCCAGCGCGGTGGCCATGGCGTCGACCTCGGGGGCGAACGATGTTCGGGCGCGAGTGTCTGCCATACGTCCACACGCGGCAAGCGTGCGACTCGTCGCAGGCCACCGGGGCGCGCCATCCCCTCCATGCGGCAACTGGCGCCCGGCGGCGGCCTTGCCGCCATGGCCGCCCCGCCTATACTCCCGCCGCCGTGTCGGGCCGGGGTTTCCGGGCCGACCTCGATCTGTCGGGCGCGCCGAGCGCGCCAAGCCGGGGATTCCATGTCCGTCACCGTTCAATATGCCGGCCCGCACAAGCGGGGCTCCATCAAGAAGGTCGTGCTCGCCTATTCGGGCGGCCTCGACACGTCCGTGATCCTGAAGTGGCTGCAGACCAGCTACGGCTGCGAGGTCGTGACCTTCACCGCCGATCTCGGCCAGGGCGAGGAGCTGGCGCCGGCACGCGCCAAGGCCGAACTGCTGGGCATCAAGCCCCACAACATCTTCATGGACGACGTGCGCGAGGAGTTCGTGCGCGACTTCGTGTTTCCGATGTTCCGCGCCAACGCGCTCTACGAGGGCCAGTACCTGCTCGGCACCTCGATCGCCCGGCCGCTGATCGCCAAGCGCCAGATCGAGATCGCGCGCGAGACCGGCGCGGACGCCGTCTGTCACGGCGCCACCGGCAAGGGCAACGACCAGGTCCGCTTCGAGCTGACCTATTACGCGCTCAAGCCCGACATCAAGGTGATCGCGCCGTGGCGCGAGTGGGAGCTGACCTCGCGCACGAAGCTGCTGGAGTTCGCCGAAATCAACCAGATCCCGATCGCCAGGGACAAGCGCGGCGAGGCGCCCTTCTCGGTCGACGCCAACCTGCTGCACTCCTCCAGCGAAGGCAAAATCCTGGAAGATCCCTGGGAGGAAGCCGACGAGAGCGTCTACCAGCGCACGATCTCGCCCGAAGCAGCGCCCGACAAGGCGACCTACATCGTCGTCGATTTCGAGCGCGGCGACGCTGTCGCCATCGACGGCACGAAGATGTCGCCAGCGAGCATCCTCACGAAGCTCAACGAGCTGGGCAAGGCCAACGGCATCGGCCGGCTCGACCTGGTGGAGAACCGGTTCGTCGGCATGAAGAGCCGCGGCATCTACGAGACGCCCGGCGGCACGATCCTGCACGCCGCCCATCGCGGCATCGAGTCGATCACGCTCGACCGGGGTGCGGCCCACCTCAAGGACGAGCTGATGCCGCGCTACGCGGAGCTCGTCTACAACGGCTTCTGGTACTCGCCCGAGCGCGAGATGCTGCAGTCCCTGATCGACCGCAGCCAGGAGAACGCCACGGGCACCGTGCGGCTGAAGCTCTACAAGGGCAACACGACCGTGGTCGGCCGCAAGTCGCCCAAGTCGCTGTACTCCATGCAGCACGTCACCTTCGAGGACGACCAGGGCACCTACGACCAGCGCGACGCCGAGGGCTTCATCAAGCTCAACGCGCTGCGCCTGCGGCTGCGGGCGCTGGGCCAGGGCGGACCCAAGACCTGAGCCGGCGGTCGGTGCGGAAGGCGAGGCGATGACGTACCGAGGCGACGACGTACGCGCCCCGCCGCCGCGGAGCGAGCCCGCGATCAACATGCCGCCGCTGACGCTGGCGCTGATCGTGCTGAACCTCGCCATCCACGGCGTGCTGCAACTGTTGCCGGCACGCGTGGAGGTCGAGGTCGTGATGCGCTTCGCCATGACGCCGGCGCGCTATTTCGACGGACCGCCGGGCGACACGCTCTCGCTGATTTTGGGGCCGTTCATCTCGATGTTCCTGCACGCCGACTGGATCCATGTCGGCATGAACATGGCAACGCTGGCGGCCTATGGCTCGCCGCTCGAACGGTTGCTGGGGCGCTGGCGCTTCATCGCCTTCTATATCGTCACCGGCCTGGCCGGCGACGTCCTGCACGCGGCCCTGCACGCAACGTCCGACATCCCGACCATCGGCGCTTCGGGCGCGATCAGCGGCCTGTTCGGCGGGCTGGTGATCGTCATGCAGGCCGGCGGACGACTGCGCAGCATCGTGCCACTGGTGATCGTGTATCTGGTGTCCCAGGTCGGCTTCGGCCTCGTGTACACGACGCCCAATGGCGGCGGCATCGCCTGGGCGGCCCATGTCGGCGGCTTCTTCGCCGGCATGGCGCTGATCTGGCCCTTCATGCGCGGCCGCCTGCCGTCGGTCCGCGACTGGCGCTAGAGCGGCAAGGCGCTCAAGCCGACGAACCAGCGATGGCCAAACAGCATCGCGACATAGACGGCCAGACCCACCGCCAGCCTGCCGATCCCGACCTTGCCGAAATCGAACCGGGTACGGCCGGCCGCCATCGCCGCGAAGGGCACGACCGAGGTGGCGGCCAGGAACGGTCCGTACGTTCCGGGGAAGTCGCGGCTCTTGCGGGCGTCGATGCCGGCCATGCCGCCGAACGCCAGGACCGCGATGCCGCCGGTCAGGATCACGGTGGCGGCGTCGCCATTGGCGATCATGTGGCCGAGCGCCCACAGCGCGAAGCCCCACAGGCCCGGATGGCGCGTGATGGCGTGCACGCCAAGCCCACCCGAAACATCGAACGCTTTTCGCTCGCCACCGACGATGGCGGGACTGGGGGTCATCATGCCGACCACGAACAGCAGCACGACGGGCAACATCCAGACCGCCAACAACTGGCGCGCCCATATCGGGTCGCCCCACAGCGAAACATGTGGCGCGGTGCGATGGGCGTTGACCATCCAGACGAAGGCGACGAGCGCGAAGACCGTGTAGAGCCCGCGAAACCCGCCGCCACCCAACCGGCCGACAAGTGTCGCGCGGAGCGGGTGTGAGAGCAGGAAATGGCCGCCGACGAACGCCGCCGTCGACAAGGCTATCGCGAAAAGGGATCCGCCCAGAAGCTGCATGTCGTTCATCTCCCGTCTCCGGAACCGGCACAGTGCCACATCATCGCGACGGCGCGATCCCGATACGTGATCGCCCTGGTCCGGGATCACGCTACACTGCGGGCATGACCTGGAAGTTTCCGGAATCGGTTCTCGTCGTCGTCCACACGCCCGACCTGCGCGTGCTGATGCTGGAACGCATCGGTCGAAACGGCTGGTGGCAATCCGTGACCGGCTCGCGCGAACCGGAAGACGCGACCATCGCCGATATCGCCCGCCGCGAAGTGGCGGAGGAAACCGGTCTGCAGGCAGGCGACGATGGCGTCTCTCTCCCTGTCGACCTCGCCCTCGCCAACCGCTATCCGATCGTCGGCCCCTGGCGCCATCGCTACGCTCCCGACGTCACCCACAATCTCGAACACACGTTCGCCGTGACCGTCGAAACGCCACGCCTGGTCCGCCTCTCGCCCGACGAACACACGCGTTACCAGTGGGTCGGCTGGCGCGAGGCGATCGAGCGCTGCTGGTCGCAAACCAATCGCGCCGCGATCCGTCACGTCGCGCGACGGCTCGGCGCCGGCTGAGTGCCCCGGTCAGATCGGGCGACGCACGAAGCGGCCACCGACGCGCGAGGCCAGGATCAGGGCGAGGCCGGTGCCCATCATGCCCAGCGCGATCAACCCACCGTGGCGGCCGAAGAAATCGTCGTTGCTGCGCACCGTTGGTCGCGGCCTGGCCTTGGGAAGGTCGCGATCAAGCCGCGGCTGCGCCACCGGCGGCGGCCGGCTGGGGCTGAAACGGCTGCTGGGTTCGCCGTTGGCCGACAACAGCCGGTCGACATGGTCGCGCTGCTCGACGATGGCGACGTCGACGGTTTGTGGATCGGTGTCGAAGGCGCGCAACGACTGCACCAGCAGCGGCACGCCGGTGTTCAGCGTCATCGTCCAGGCGCGCATCGACAGCAATTCGTGGCTTTCGCCGTCGAAGGAGGCGAGCACGGCGTCGGCGACATGCGCGGCGCGGCCATCCTTCTCGACCAGACCCAGCGGTGCCGATTTGCGCGCACCGTCGGGAAAACCGCGCTGGACGACCTTCTTGAGAGCGGCAACGCCCAACGGCGGCCGGTTGCCGGTCACCGCTTCCAGCCAGCCGGCGCGACCGGCCTTCTGGTTGCCCGCCATCGTCACCGGCGGTGCGAGGATCTGCACCAGCTCGGGCAGGTCGGGCGATTTGTCGTTCCGCCAGGCCTTCAGCTCCGAACACGGCGCCAGCCGCCGCAATGTCCGCTGGCCTTCGCCGATGGCGTCGATGCCATCGAGCAAGAGCTTGTCGCGACGCTGATCGGGCTCGATGTCGCAATAGCCGTGCGGGGCGGGGATCGCGATCTCCTTGCCGGAGACGGTCGCCTTGATCGTGCGCGCCTGCTCCTGGGCGGACGCGGCTACGCCACCGCCGCCGAGGATGGCGGCGGCGAACGCGAGACAGGCGAAGCGGGCAAACAAGCGCATGACCGACGCACGATACGGCGCCGGCACCGCGTCCGCCAGTCGCGTCGCGGCGAGCCACGATGCAATCGGGCGAGCCGCGGTTTTCCTCCCGGTGCCCTGGGCGGGCGTCCCCGGGCGCGACATCGGCTCCGCTCGCCCTCGCCCGTCCGGTCAAGCTCCCGCCCCGCCCTCGCTGGGGCAATTGTCCCGGGGCCGGCTTGCCGTCCAGCCAACACCCCCCTCCTGGCGGTTTCGGCTGGATGGGCGCCGTGAAGGCTGGATGGAAGACCAAATCGAGTGGACGCTCGACGCATTTGGGCTGGACGATAGCTGGACGCGACGGTCCCCGCGCTGGACGACGCCGGGTTGGCGAGGGAATCGCCGGCCAGGACAATTGCGCATAATTCTCCAGACATCGCGGCGACCCTCCCTTCCAGAACATGATGTTATAGCGCAACATGGAATGTTCATAGAGTTTTTAAATAGTCTCTATTCGTGGGAAATCCGGTGAGGCGCGCTGTCGACCCGGATGCTTCGCGCGTGTGTCCGGGACCACCGCTCCGGTTCCTCCCGGCCATGCAGCCGATCCGGATAGGGCCCTGCGCCGCGTTCACCCGACTGCCGTGGACCTGGCCACGTCGAGAGCGATGCGGTGCTCGGTCGAAGGGCGCGGTCGTCGTCCCCGCACCAGTATCGCCTGACGGGCCTCCGGACCCGATGGGGACCGTGCTCACGCCGCCATCGCCGCGCGTGGCTGGGCGCGGCGCCACGACAGGGCTTCGGCGATGTGCAGGCGGCGGACGGCGTCGCAGCCATCGAGATCGGCAAGGGTGCGGGCGACGCGCAGAACGCGATGATAGCCGCGCGCCGACAGCTTCAATCGCTCGACGGCCTGGCCAAGCAACACACGACCCTCGTGCTCGGGCGTCGCGACTTTGGTCAACGCCTCGCCGTCGAGGTCGGCGTTGCGCTGGCCGCGGGTGATATTGGCGAGCATGCCGCCGATGCCGCCGATGCCACCGGTGGCGGGTTCGCCGCGCGGCGCGTCCTCGGCCAGTTGTCGGGCGCGCTCGCGCTGGGCGGCGCGAGCGGCCAGCACGCGGGCCGCGACATCGGCGGTGTGTTCGGCCGGCGGCGGCAGCGACAGGTCGGCCGGCGACACCGGTGGCACGTCGATCACGATGTCGATGCGATCATGCAGCGGCCCCGAAATGCGGCCCTGGTAGTCGGCGCCGCAACGCGGTGCGCGGCCACACGCCCGCGTCGGCTCGTCCATGTGACCGCACTTGCAGGGATTCAACGCCGCGACCAGCTGAAACCGGGCCGGAAACGTCACGTGCGCGTTGGCGCGCGCGACCGTGACGCGGCCCGATTCGAGCGGCTGGCGCAAGGCCTCTAGGGTCGCGCGGCCGAACTCCGGCAACTCGTCGAGGAACAGCACGCCGTGATGGGCCAGCGACACCTCGCCCGGCCGCACCCGCGTGCCGCCGCCGACCAACGCGGGCAAGGTGGCGGAATGGTGCGGATCGCGGAACGGCCGCAGGCGGCTGAGCGTGCCATCGCTCAACTCCCCCGCCAGCGAGCGCACCATCGAGACTTCCAACGCCTCGTAGGGCTCCAGCGGCGGCAACAGCCCCGGCAGACGCGCCGCCAGCATCGACTTGCCGGCACCGGGCGGGCCGATCATCAGCAGATTGTGGCCACCGGCCGCCGCCACCTCGAGCGCCCGCTTGGCGGTCTCCTGGCCCTTGATGTCGGCGAGATCGGGCCAGCTGGCCTCGGTCGCCGCCAGTTTCGCGACGGGGGCCGGCAGCACCTGACTGCCACGCAGATGGTTGATCAGGGCCAGCAGATTGGGCGCCGCCAAGACCTCGCCGCTGCGCGACTGACGACGGCCGGCCGCCTCCTCGTCTTCGGACGCCGGATCGACGGCGTCGAAACCACCCCATGCCGCCTCGCCGCCACAGGCCGCCGGGCAGATGATGCCGCGTCCGCTGGCGGCGGCATGCACGGCGGCCGGCAGCACGCCCGCCACCCTGGTCAGCGCGCCATCGAGCGCCAGCTCGCCCAGCGCCACGTAACCGTCGAGCGCGTCTTCCGGCAGCACGCCGATCGCCACCATCAGGCCCAGCGCGATCGGCAGATCGTAATGACTGCCTTCCTTGGCGAGGTCGGCCGGCGAGAGGTTGACCGCAATACGGCGCGGCGGCAGCGCCAGCCCCATCGCCGCCAGCGCCGCCCTGACCCGCTCCCGGCTTTCGCCGACCGCCTTGTCGGGAAGTCCGACCACCGCGAAGCCAATGATGCCGCTGCCCAACTGCACCTGGACATCGACCGGCACCACGTCGATGCCCTGGAACGCCACCGTCCGAACCCGCGCCGCCATGTCGTTGCTCCCGTTGTTCCGGGACCCGATGTATGGCTTGTTCTTGTCTTGTTCTGCGTATTTACGGTTGCAAACCGGTGGATAACCATGACGCCACGCCGTCTCCCGCTACGTCAGCAGCAGCTTGGCGCCCGCGATCAGCAGCACCAGCGCGAGTGCCTTGAGCAGCCAGGTACTGGCCAGCCGCGCGACGCCAAGCCAGGTACCCACCAGGCCACCGGCCAGCACGGCGGGCAGGTAGAGCAGGATTTCCGGCGGCAGGCGTTGCAGCAGCGCCAGATTGCCCAGCAGGCCGGCGGCCGAATTGACGAGGATGAAGGCGGCCGACACCCCGGAGGTGTCGCGCACCGAGGCCCAGCCCAGCAGCAGGATCAGCGGGCTGAGAAAAATCCCGCCACCGGTCCCGGTCAGGCCCGACAGCAGGCCGATCAACGCGCCGACCGGCACCAGCAGATACCAGGCCGGGTCGCGGATCGCGGCACCCTCCGCCTTCAGCTCGCGCGGCCACAGCAAACGGGCGGCGGCGAACACCAGCACGGCGCCGACCAGCGGACGATAGAGTTCGCTCGGCACCGGCAGGGCGCCGCCGATGAACGCCGCCGGAATCGACCCTGCGACCAAAGGCACGAACAACCGCCGCCGGAAGAAGCCGGCCCTGAGATAGCGAAACGACGCGAGCGAGGCGACCGCGACGTTGAGGCTGAGCGCGGTGGCGCGCATGGCCAGCGGCGGCACCCCGAACAGCGCCATGATCGACAGATACGCCGACGCCCCGGCATGCCCGACCGAGGAGTACAGTGCGGCACCGAGGAACATCAGGCCGGCAATCAGGTAGTCGGTCGGGATCATGGGTCCGCTGGCGAGAGGAACGCGGTCGCGTGGTCGCGAGCCGGTTCCCAGTCTAGCATTCGTCTCGCCGGTCGTGCGCCAGCTATAGTGTCCATTGTCCTCTCGCGCCCACGCAATCAGGTTCCCCTCCATGCCCTCCACCCTCCCCATCCTGATCGCCGGCGGCGGCGTTGGCGGTCTCGCCGCCGCCATGGGTCTGGCGCGCCAGGGCCGGCGCAGCCTCGTGCTCGAGAAAGCCCGCGAGCTGGGCGAGATCGGCGCCGGCATCCAGCTCGGCCCCAACGCCTTCCATGCCTTCGACTGGCTGGGCGTCGGCGACGCCGCGCGCGCCATGGCGGTCTATATCGACCAGCTGCGCCTGATGGACGCCATGACCGGCGAGGACATCGCCGTGGTGCCGCTGGACGCGCCCTTCCGCGAGCGCTTCGGCAATCCCTACGCCGTCGTGCATCGCGGCGACCTGCATGGCGTGTTCCTGAAGGCCTGCCGCGACAGTCCGCTGGTCGATCTGCGCACCGCGGCCGAAGTGACGGGCTTCGAGCAGGACGGATCGGGCGTGCGCGGCACGCTGGCAAGCGGCGAGACGATCGCCGGCGCGGCCCTGATCGGCGCCGATGGCCTGTGGTCGAAGGTCCGCGCGCAAGTGGTGGGCGACGGCGCGCCCAGGGTCACCGGCCACACCACCTATCGTTCGGTGATCCCGACCGACCGCATGCCCGAGAGTCTGCGCTGGAACGCCGCCACGCTGTGGGCGGGGCCGAAATGCCACATCGTCCACTACCCGCTGTCGGGCTGGAAGGTATTCAACCTCGTCGTCACCTATCACAACGACGCGCCGTTTCCGGTGGCCGGCGAGCCGGTCACGCACGAGGAGGTCAGGCGCGGCTTCGAGCACGTGGCGCCGCTGGCGCGCTCGATCATCGAGCACGGCACCGACTGGAAGAAATGGGTGCTGTGCGACCGCGATCCGGTGACCAACTGGGTCCAGGGCAGGGTCGCGCTATTGGGCGACGCGGCGCATCCGACCTTGCAATACATGGCCCAGGGCGCCTGCATGGCGATGGAGGACGCGGTCTGTCTGGCGCACGAGATCGGCGCCACGCCCGACGATCTCGAAGCAGCCCTCGAACGCTACCGCGCGCGGCGGGTACATCGCACCGCCCGCATCCAGATCCAGTCGCGGCTGGTCGGCGACCATATCTATCATCCCGCCGGCGGCCACGCGGCGCTGCGCAACGCCATGATGCGGTCGATGTCGGCCAGCGACCACTACGACGCGCTGCAATGGCTGTATGGCGGCTCGGGATTGGACGGGACGGTCAGGTAGGCAGCCGACGCCTGGGCTCGGACCTCAGTCCCGGATGCTTGGCAGGACGTGCAGGTTCAGGATGTCGAGCGGCACGGTGCGCTGGAGGACGGACCGGTACATGCCCGCCGTCAGGGCGACCACGACGTCGAACCGTGGCACCAGGATCAGGCGCTGGCCGCCATAGCCGACGCCGGCGCTCCAGACGACCTCGCGGCGGTCGACCAGCAAGCGACCGAGCCACCACTGGTAGCCATAGTGATACCAAGCGGCAGAGTTCCTGACTCTCGGCTCCTTCCCGAATCGGGTGAACGCAGAGTCGATGTGCCCATCACAGCGTCACTGTTCAATCGCTACGCGACTCGGGGCGTGTGTCAGTGTTTAGGCAGCTTGGTATGATACATGCCCTGGGTGCCGATCTGCGGCGTCGTGGAGTCCGCGATCCAGCTCGCCGGCACGATCTCGCGGTCGCCGGCCTTGCCCCGATCGAGCAGCAGCTGGCCGACGCGGGCCAGATCGCGCGCCCGCAACCGCAGGCCCGACGCCGGCATCGCCTCGCCGTTGGCGAACCGGCCCCACTCGACCGGGGTTATCCCGAGCGGCTCGAACAGGGCCTCGCGGGCGAACGCGTCGAACGGTTTGCCGGTGGCGCGCGCCAGGATGCGGCCGAGCAGCGTCGTCGCGCCGCCATTGTATACATGCACAGTCCCGGGTCCGGCGACGATCGGCCGTTCGAGGGCATAGCGCCACGGATCGGCGCTGGCGTACATCGCCGACTCGCTGTTGGCGGGGTCGCTGTAGGGCCGGTCCTCGTCCCACGCCATGCCCACCGACATGGTCAGCAGATGCCGGATGGTGATCGCGCGCCGTTCGGGCGTGTCGAGGTCGGGATATTCCGGGAAGAACCCGACCACGGGCGCGTCGAGGTGCTTCAATGCTCCTTGCGCGAGCGCGATCCCGGTCAGCAAGGACGTCACGCTCTTGCTGATCGAACGCATGTCGTGCGGTGAATCGATACCATGCTCGACCCTCCCGATCCGCCGCCCCCAGCGCTCGTCGTCGCCCGCGAAATAGCGCTCGAACACCAGCTTGCCGCGCCGGGTCACGACCACGCCGTGGACGTTGGCGTCCTTGTTGGCGGCCAGCCGGTCGAGCAATCCGCACAGGACCGCGCCATCCATGCCGGCGGTCTCCGGCGTGGCAATGGTCCAGCCGTCGGCGCGCGCGGGCGGCGGCGGACAGTCGGCCGCTATGGCGGGATTCACGAATAGCAACGATAGCGTCGCGAGCATGGCACGCATGGAAGACATCCGATGCCCCTCCTCAGACCCGCTTGCGCGCCAACTGGCCGTAGACCTCGGGGTGGTCGGCGATGTCGAGCAAACGCATCGTTTCGGGCGCGATCAGCGTCGCCGTCGCGGTGCCATCGCCGTTCAAGGCATGCTCGACATAGCCCGCCGCGCGTTCGCCGAAGGTCGGCTGGAACCAGGCCGGCAGGATGAAGGCGCTCGAAGGCGCCCAGACGTGTCGGACGCCGGCCACGACGTGATCGCGAAACTGGTGCACGTGGCCACAAGCGATGGTGGTCGCACCACGCGCGCCGAGCGCGCGCAGCAGCGTCCGGCGGGGATCGAGCGTGACGAAGCGACCGTTGCGCGGATAGTCCTCCAGCCCGACGTCGCACAGCGGCTTGTGGATCATCAGCAGGATCGAGCGGCCAGCCGCACCACCCACGGCGTCGTCGATGAACGCCGTCTGCTCGGCGTCGGCGGCGAGCCCGCTGCCGAGCAGTTGCGAGTTGATGGCGAGCAGCCGCCAGCCCGGCACGTCGAGCGACCAGAAGTCGGGTCCGATGGTCGCCAGCCAGCGGTTCCGGCGCGCCTCGTCGAAAGGCTGCCTGTCCTCCAACTCGCGGTTCTCGCCGACATCGTGGTTGCCGGGAATCGCCTTCCACGGCAGGCCGATGGCGTCGTGCAGCGCGCGCGCGTGGACGAGATCGGCTTCGTGGTCCGCCCCGTCGACCGTGAGATCGCCGGTATTGATCACGAGGTCCGGCTTGCTTCGGCGCAGATGCGCGGCCAGCGCCACGAAATTGGCCTCGAACGCCGGCTCGCGCGGCGACAGGTGCGTGTCGGAAATCTGGGCAATGCGGAATATCATGCGGGCGGCTCCCGGTCGGGGCGCCCCATTGGACGGAACGCATCCGACGGATAGCATGGGCCGGGCCACCGGGAGAACGCGCGATGCCCCAGATTCGCAAGATCGTCGTCCAGCAGGAAACCATACTCGCCGGTGCCGGCCCCGCGCTGCCGCGGCCGATCGTGCGCGTGGTTGGCCTCGCGGTGATCGCCAATCCCTTCGCGGGGCGCTACGTCGCGGACCTCTCGCCACTGTTCGAAATCGGGCGGGAGATCGGCGAGCGGCTGGCGGCGGAGATGGTCGCTCGGCTGGGTGGACCGGCGGTGTCGTATGGCAAGGCCGCACTCGTGGGCGTGGCCGGCGAGATGGAGCATGGCGGCGCCTGCATCCATCCGATGCTGGGCAAGCCGATGCGGACGGCCATCGGCGGCGGCGCGGCGGTGATTCCCTCGAACGTGAAGATCGCCGCGCCGGGCGCCAGTCTCGATGTACCGCTCGGTCACAAGGACGACGCGTGGTCGTTCGATCATTTCGACACGATCACGATTATGGTAGCGGACGCGCCGCGACCCGACGAGATCGTGGTGGCGCTGGCCTTCGCCGACGGTGGCCGGCCCGACCCGCGCTGCGGATCGGGACCGGTGCGTTGAGGCGCGGCGTGGGCAGGAAACGGGAGTGGGTACGATGAGCGTGAAACCGGGTCGGGCCGTGGTGGTCGGTGGCGGCACGATGGGCGTTGGAATCATCGCCATGTTCGCGGGCGGTGGCTGGGCGGTCGACGTGGTGGCGCGTTCGCAATCGACACGCGACGGACTCGCGGCCGCGGTGGCGCGCTGTCTGGCGTCGATGGGGATGGAACCCGACACCAGCCGCGTGTCGGCGATGGAAACGCTGGCGGAGGCCAACTGGGCCGAAACCGACATCGTCGTGGAGACCGTGAGCGAGGATCTGGCGCTCAAGCGCCGCATGTTCGCCGACATCGAGATCATGGCGCGGCCCGACACCGCCATCACCAGCAACTCCTCCAGCTTCCCGATCAGCGCCATCGGCGAGGGGCTGAAGACGCAGCGCCGCATGATGGGGCTGCACTTCTTCATGCCCGCGCATCTGGTGCCGCTGGTCGAGGTGGTGCGCTCGGTCCACACCGACGTGGCGCTCGCCGAGCATGTCGGTGCCATCATGGCGTCGCTGCGCAAGCGGCCGGTGCAGGTGCGCAAGGACGTGATCGGCTTCCTCGGCAACCGCATCCAGGCCGCCCTGATGCGCGAGGCGTTGTGGCTGATCGAGGACGGCGTCGCCTCGGCCGAGGACATCGACGCCACCGTGCGGCTGAGCTTCGGCTTCCGCTACGCCGCCGCCGGTCCGATCCTGCAGAAGGAGCATTCGGGCTGGGACACGACCAACGCGGTCGGCAAGATCATCTATCCCGACCTCAACAAGGCCGTCGAGCCGCCGCCGGTGCTGCAACGCCAGGTCGCCGAGGGCAGGCTCGGCTTCAAGACCGGCCGCGGCTTCTTCGAATGGACGCCGGAGAAAATCGCCGCCGAGCGCGTCCGCTACGAACGCGCGCTCTCGAAGTGTCTCGATATCTTCCGCGAGGAGGGGATCATCTGAGGAAGCGAAAAGCGGTGACAGGCGGCAGCCCGCCAGCGCCGGGACGAGGCCCGCGCCGCGCTTCGGCTCTTTCATCGTCCCCTCCCCCGTTTCGCCAGGGTATCTACACATCTCTATCGGCGCCGAAAAAGCATTGTACCGCAGCGACTTCTGCCCTTCCCCCGCCAGCGCAGGAGTGTCCGGGAAAGTCGATGGCGACAAGCGGAACGTACCGCCGGAATCGCCAGCCAGTTGTCGAGCGCCGAACGATCCGGATCTAGAAAAAGCATTGCGCCGCAGACGTTCTCCCTTCTCCCCTCGCATGAGGGGAGAAGGTGGCGCGCAGCGCCGGATGAGGGGCTTCGCGGCCGTGGGAGCGGCACGTTCTCGGGTTCGAAGTCCTAGCAGCCCGTCGGACTTAAAGCATCGTGGGGGATGGTCGGGGATTCCCACGGGAATCGCGTCCGTATAGAATCGTGGGACGGCTTTGGGAAGGAGCGCCCCGCGATGAGCAACTTCCGCCCGACGGACCGCGAGACCAGCTATCTGCTGCCACCGTC
>CAMDVZ010000044.1 GCA_945878895.1 Caenispirillum bisanense
GATCTTGCTTCCCCTCAACCCAGAAGGTTCGGGTGCCCTCGATCCGACGGCCGGCGCGCGGGGCCGGGTGGCCTCCCGGCCCCGCGCATTCCTTGCGGAACGACCCCAATATAGACCCCTTCGCTTACACAAGGTGCCCGAAGGGCGGAAGGGGGTGGTTCGCGGTCAAGCACGCCATCGTCGAAGCCGACGCAATGTCTGACAAAACACTCCCGTCGCAGGGACTTTACCGCGTCCGCGCCGTCGTCCGCGTCTCGACAACCACCCCCTTCCGGCCCTCCGGGCCACCTTCCCCGCTGGCGGGGGAAGGGTTTTGAATGGGTGTGCGTCGAAGGCCGCCTGTCCTCAGCCGATCGGGCCGATGATTTCCGCCTTCTTCAGCTCGGCGATCTCGGCCGAGGAGAAACCGGCCTCGGCCAGCACCGAGTCGGTGTCGACGCCGCGCTTGGGGGCGGGGCCCTGGATCGCTTCCTTGGTACGGCTGAAGCGGGGCGCGGGGGCGGGTTGCGCGAAGCCGCCGACGTCGATGTAGGCGTTGCGTGCCTTGGCGGCGGCGTGGTGCGGCGCCTCGGTCATGGTCAGGATCGGCGCGAAGCAGATGTCGGTGCCTTCCATGATGGCGCACCATTCGTCGCGGGTCTTCTGTTTGAACAGCCCCTCGAACTTCACCTTCATGGCCGGCCACTGGGCGCGGTCGTGTTGGCCGGGCAGGGTCTCGTTTTTCAGGCCGAGCTTGTCGATCAGGATGGCGTAGAATTGCGGCTCGATGGCGCCGATCGAGACGTATTTGCCGTCGCTGGTCTCGTAGGTGTCGTAGAAGGGCGCGCCGCCATCGAGCATGTTGGTCTCGTGCTCGCGGTCGTTCCACAGGCCAGCACCATTCATGCCGAAAATACCGCCCAGCAGCAGGGCGGTGCCGTCGACCATGGCGGCGTCGACCACCTGGCCCTTGCCGGATTTCTGCGATTCGAGCAGGCCGCACACCATGCCGAACGCCAGCAGCATGCCGCCGCCGCCGAAATCGCCCACGAGGTTCAACGGCGGCACCGGCTTCTGGCCCTTGCGGCCGATCGCGTGCAGGGCGCCGGTCAGCGCGATGTAGTTCTGGTCGTGGCCGGCGACCTTGGCCAGCGGCCCTTCCTGGCCCCAGCCGGTCATGCGGCCATAGACCAGCTTCGGGTTGCGGGCGAGGCAGACGTCGGGGCCGATGCCCAGACGTTCGGCGACGCCGGGGCGGAAGGGTTCCATCATTCCGTCGGCCTTGGCGGCCAGACGCAGGACGACTTCGGTGCCTTCCGGTTTCTGCAGGTCGACTGAGATAGAGCGCCGGCTGCGGCCATGGACGTTGAACTTCGGCTCCGAGAAGCGGTCCATGACGTGGGTTTTCGTGCGGTCGACCCGGATGATGTCGGCCCCCATGTCGCCCAGCATCATGGCGGCCATCGGACCCGGCCCGATGCCGGCGATTTCGATCAGGCGGTAACCGGTCAGTGGTCCGGACATCGGCGTGCTCCTCGCGGGCTGTTCTGGTTCGCGCCGATGGTAACCGATCCGCGCCGGATCGACACGCCGGGAGTCGCGCCGGACCGCGATGCGGACCTTGCCGCGCGGCGGTGCCCGCGAGGCTTGCGCCGCAAGCGTTGCGAAGGCCTTCCAGCATGCCCTTTGAGGCCCGCGACGGCGTGCCCTTTGATACCTTCCACCCGGTGCCCCGAACGGTCTACAGTCGCGCCGCCCGCGCCGCCCCGGCGTCGCCCCGATCGAGGCTTCCGCGCACCCGATGTTCCAACGTCCGTCCATCCGCCTCGCGCCGCTGCTCGTCGCGTTCGCCCTCGCCCTGGGCCTCGTGCCTTCCTTCGCCCAGCAGCCGCCGGCGCCGGCGGCGAAACCGCCGCGCTCCTTCATCACCCAGTTCCTGGTGCCGGGTTCGCACTTCCACGGCGTGCACGGCATCGCCTTCAACCAGGACGACCAGCTGTTCGCGGGCAGCGTGGTTGGCCAGGCGATCTATCGCGTGAACGTCGACAGCGGCGACGTCGACGTCGCCATCGACGCCCCGCACGGCATGGCCGACGACATCGCCTTCGCGCCCGACGGCACGATGGCGTGGACCGCTTTCCTCTCCGGCACCATCTACGTCCGCAAGGCCAACGAGGCGCCGCGCGCCATCGCCACGGGCCTGCCCGGCATCAACTCGCTGGCGTTCCGGTTCGAGCGCGACAAGGACGGCAAACCGGTCAAGGACAAGGAACCGCGCCTCTACGCCAGCCAGGTGTTCCTCGGCGACGCGCTGTGGGAGATCGACCTCAAGGCCGACAAGCCGGTCGACTATGCCGATCCCGCCAGCAAGAAGCAGCCGATCCTCAAGGATCTGGGCGGCCTCAACGGCTTCGAGTTCGGCCGCGACGGCCAGCTCTACGGCCCCCTGTGGTTCAAGGGCCAGGTGGTCAGGATCGACGTCGACAAGGCGGCCGCGCCCACTGTCGTGGCCGATGGTTTCGTGGTGCCCGCCGCCGTCAATTTCGACAGCAAGAGCAACCTCTACGTGGTCGACACCGCGCTCGGCCAGATCGTCCAGGTCAACGTCGCCAGCGGCGCGAAAACCCTGGTCGCGACGCTCAAGCCAGGCCTCGACAATCTCGCCATCGACAACCGCGACCGGCTGTTCGTGACCAGCATGGTCGACAACGGAATCTACCTCGTCGACAAGGACACCGGCTCGGCGCGCGTCGTCGTCGAGGGCAGGCTGGCGATCCCCTCCGACATCGCGATCGTCCGCGACGACGAGAGCGAGACGCTGCATCTCGCCGACGTGTTCGCCTACCGCACCATCGAGTCGCGCAGCGGCGCCGTCGACACCGTGCTGCGCATGCACGGCGACGTGCTGGAGTATCCGTTCGGCATTTCCGTGAACGCCCGCCACGTGCTGCTGACGAGCTGGTTCACCGGCAGCGTGCAGCGGCTCGATCGCAAGACCGGCCGCGGCCTCGGCATCCTGCACGGCTTCAAGGCGCCGATGGACGCCATCGAGACCGCCAAAGGCGAGCTGCTGGTGCTCGAACTCGGCACCGCCAGCCTGTTGCGGGTGTCGCGGGTGGACGGCAAGGACCGCACCGTCGTGGCCAAGGATCTCGGCGCCCCGACGGCCCTCGTCGAAGGTCCCGACGGCGCCGTGTTCGTCGCCGAGACCGCCGCCGGAATCGTCAGCCGAATCGATCCCGCCACCGGCGAGCGCAAGGTGGTGGCCGACGGACTGAAGCGACCCGAAGGCATCGACATCGGACCCGATGGCAGACTCTACGTCGCCGAGGTCGGCGAGCGCCGCGTGATCGCGATCGATCCAGCGACCGGCGAAAAATCGGTCGTGGCGGGCAACCTCGCCATCGGCCTGCACGACAATCCCGCGTTGCCCGGCGTGCCGCCGAGCTACGTCACGACGGGCGTCGCGGTCGGCAAATCAGGGACGGTGTACGTGACATCCGACCGCCGCAACGCCATCTACAAGCTGATCCCGGTGAACTGAGCGCCGCCCCAACCGCGAGGCCGTCATGGCGATCCCGTACATCAAGGAATTCGAATTCGCCTATGGCGAGCCGCAGCCCGTCACGCCCAACGTGCGCCGCGTGGTGGCGCGCAATCCCAGCGCCTTCTCTTTCCACGGCACCGGTACCTACATTCTCGGCAAGGGCAACGTCGCCATCGTCGATCCCGGTCCCGACCTGGCCGACCACGTCGACGCGCTGCTGAACGCGGTGCGCGGCGAGACGGTGACGCACATCCTCGTCACCCACACCCACACCGATCACTCGCCCGCCACGCGGGCCCTGAAGGCCGCCACCGGCGCGACGGTCTTCGCTTTCGGCGGTCACCCCAAGCCGCCCGAGGGCGTGCATGTCGAGCAGGGCGGCGACCACGACTTCAAGCCCGACGTGACGCTGCGCGACGGCGAAATCGTGGCGGGCAAGGGCTGGACGGTCGAGGCGATCCACACGCCCGGCCACATCTCCAACCATCTCTGCTTCGCGCTGCGCGAGGACAACGTGCTGCTGAGCGGCGACCACGTCATGGGCTGGTCGACCGCCGTGATCTCGCCACCCGACGGCAGCATGCGGGCCTACTTCGCCTCGCTGCGCAAGCTGCTGTCGCGCGGCGAAGTGCTCTACATCCCGACCCACGGCGCGCCGATCCCCGACCCGGTGCCGTTCGTGCAGGCCTACATCGATCATCGCATTGCGCGCGAGGACCAGATCTTCGCGGCGCTGAAGGAAGGTCTCGAGCGAGTTCCCGACATGGTGGCGCGCAACTACAAGGACGTGCCCGCGCACCTGCACCCGGCGGCGGGCCGCTCGATGCTGGCTCATCTCGTGCAGTTCGTCGAGGAAGGTCGCGTGCTCAGCAACGGTCCGCCGACGATCGCCTCGCGCTACAGGATGCCGTAGCGGCAGATCACGCAACTCACCGCAGGGTGGCGACGCCGTTCGGGGGACCGCGGGCAGGAGCCGAGTCGACGGCGGCCGCCGGCCCGTCGCCGTGCCGCGCAACGCGAAGTCCGCCGGTTTCGTCTGCGAATTGCCACCGCGCCGTCGGGGGCAGCTTGCGTCGCGCGAACACCGACAGCGCCCTGGGCGGATGGTGCGACACACGCGGCGAGGCAGGGGCTTTCACGATAGTCCGCACGGCGGAGTACGTTGCGTTCACCGGTGTGCTGGCAAGTGTCGCTACCGGTGGCAGGACCGCCCGCGGCAGCCGGTGGATGAGTGATACCAAGCTGCCTAAGCACTGACACACGCCCCGAGTCGCGTAGCGATTGAACAGTGAAGCTGTGATGGGTACATCGACTCGGCGTTCACCCGATTTGGGAGGGGGCCGAGAGTCCGGAACTCTGCCGCTTGGTATGACAGGGCATGATCGGCGCCTTCGGTGCGATCCTCGCCGCGCTGCGATCCCAGAGGCCGTACGTCCGGGCGAGCGGTATCTCCAACCGCTTCGCGATCCAAGGCGACGACGGCCTTGGATCGCCTTGGAAGGAGAAGTATCACCGGACGGGATGCTTCTCGGGGCTGCTGCGGAGAGCGGTTAACGCTGCAGATCGAAGCGGTCCGCCTCCATGACTTTGGTCCACACATTGGCGAAGTCTTGCGCGAATTTTTGTTCACGTCCCGTCTCGGCGTAGACTTCGGCAACCGCGCGCAGTTCGGAATTCGACCCGAAGACCAGGTCCACACGCGTCGCTTTCCACTTTTCGGTTCCACTGACGCGGTCCGACCCGATGAATTCCTCGTCACCACTGCCATCGACGGCTTTCCATACGGTATTCATGTCGAGCAGATTGACGAAGAAATCATTGGTCAGCTGGCCTTTCCGGAACGTGAGAACACCATGCTCGCGATTGCCGGCATTGGCACCCAACACCCGCAGGCCGCCGACGAGGACCGCCATTTCCGGCACCGAGAGGTCGAGTAGATCGGCGCGGTCGAGCAGCGTCTCCTCGGTTCGCACGGACATCTTGGCCTTGAGGTAGTTGCGGAAGCCATCGGCTTGCGGCTCCAGCGGGTCGAAGCTTGCCGCATCGGTTTCCTCGGCGATCGCATCGCCGCGCCCGGTGCTGACCGGAACCTCGATATCGAACCCGGCATCCCTCGCCGCCCGTTCCACCGCCGCGGCGCCGCCCAGAACGATCATGTCCGCGATGGAGACGTTGCGGTCGCCTCTCAGCTCCTCGAGCTTCGCCAGGACCCTGGACAACTCGTCGGGGTCGTTCACCGCCCAGCGATTTTGCGGGGCGAGGCGAATGCGGGCACCATTGGCGCCACCACGATGGTCCGACTTTCTGTAGGTGGAGGCGGACGCCCAGGCGGTCTTGACCAGTTCGGACATGGTCAGGCCACTATTCAGGATCGCCGCCTTCAATCCGGCGACCCGAGCCTCGTCGAGCACCGTGCCCGCAGTAACGGGATCCTGCCATATCAGGTTTTCGCCGGGCACCTCGGGACCGAGGTAACGGGCTTTGGGTCCCATGTCCCGATGGCACAGCTTGAACCATGCGCGCGCGAAAGCATTGTCCAGAGCCGCCTGATCGCGGCGGAACTTTTCGGAAATCCTGCGATACTCTGGGTCGACTTTCAACGCCATGTCGGCGGTGGTCATCATCGTTGGCACCTTCTTGCCCGGATCGTGAGCATCGGGAGCCATATCCCCTTCCTTCTGATCGATCGGCTGCCATTGATGTGCGCCTGCCGGGCTCTTCGTCAGCCGATAGTCATAGTCGAGCAACAGACGGAAATAGTTGCCATTCCACTGGACCGGCGTGGACGACCAGGAGCCTTCCAGTCCGCTGGTAATCGCATGCTTCCCTACGCCACTTTCGTAGCTGCTGCTCCAGCCCAAACCCTGGAGCGCGATGTCGGCGCCTTCCGGCGAAGCCCCAACCAGGCTGGCGTCGCCCGCGCCATGCGCCTTCCCGAAGGCGTGGCCGCCAGCTGTCAATGCCACGGTTTCCTCGTCGTTCATCCCCATGCGGGCAAAAGTCTCGCGCATGTCGCGAGCCGATCCCGCGGGATCCGGCTCGCCGCCGGGACCCTCGGGATTGACGTAGATCAGGCCCATCTGGATCGCCGCGAGAGGATGCTCCAGGGCCAAATTCTTGTCGGGATCGATGCGCGTTTGCACACCCTCGCTCACCCATTTGTCTTCGTTGCCCCAATAGACTGCTTCCGGTTCATAAACGTCCCGACGTCCGCCTCCAAAGCCGAACACCGGCCCGCCCATCGACTCGATCGCCACGTTGCCGGTCAGAATGAACAGGTCGGCCCAGCTGATGTGCTGGCCATATTTCCGTTTGATCGGCCAAAGCAAGCGTCGCGCCTTGTCCAGATTGTCGTTGTCGGGCCAACTGTTCAAAGGAGCGAAACGCTGTTGTCCGCTGTTGGCGCCACCACGACCGTCGCCGGTTCGATAGGTGCCCGCGGCGTGCCACGCCATGCGGATGAAAAACGGGCCGTAGTGACCGTAGTCCGCCGGCCACCAGGGCTTGCTGTCGACCATCAGACGACGCAGGTCGTTTTTCAGGGCGGCGTAGTCGAGCTGTTTGAATGCCTCGGCGTAGTCGAAATCCTCGCCCATGGGGTCCGCCGCCCGACCCGAGCTCCGCAACACGTCCAGATTCAGCGATTTGGGCCACCAATCCCGGTTGGATCGGCCGAGCATGGGCCGGACTCCGCCATGCGCCACGGGACATTTCGAGAGATCGTTCATGATAGCCTCCTTGTGGGCGAAGATGCCCCTTGGTGTTACGGCATATCCAGTAACGGCGAGTATCGTTCGGCCGTGCAGTCACGCGGCCCTTGACGTTGCGAGTGCAGCCGCCGTGGCGCGACCCCGCCCGGCGAGCGCCGTCTCGAACTCTTCGCCGGTGGCCCGAGCTAGATCGCGATATATGACGTGCGCGATCGATTCGTCGGCGAACGCGGCCCCGGTATTCCCGGTGGTTGGCGACTCGCTGCTCATGCTCGGCTCCGTCGATCCAGCGTGCGGGACTGTTTGGACGGTCCGAACCTGATGATTTTAATTTAATCGTTAAAACCGGTAATATCAATGACAGCAATCGGAAAAAGCGATCGCGATGACCACGCTGCCCACGCTCCGCCAGCTGCGCTATCTCGCGACACTGGCCGACACGCTCAACTTCACCGCGGCTGCCGATGCGTTGCTCGTCACCCAGTCCACCCTCTCGAGCGGCATCCAGGAGCTGGAACGGCTGCTGGACGCGCGGCTGGTCGAGCGTGATCGCCAGAACGTGCGCCTCACACCGCTGGGCGGGGAAGTCGTCGAGCGCGCGCGCGTCGTGCTGGCGATGGCCGGGGATCTCGCGGACCACGTCGCGCGCCATCGCGCGCCGATGACTGACCTCGTGCGGCTGGGTGCCATTCCGACCATCGCGCCATTCATGCTGACGTCGCTGGTGAGGGCCGCGCGGCGCAAGCATCCGAAGCTGAAACTGGCGCTGCGCGAGGACCAGACGGCGCGTCTCCTCGAGCGCGTACGCTCGGGAGCTCTCGATTTCGCACTGATCGCGCTACCCTACGATACCTCTGGTTTGAGGGTAACCGCGCTGTTCGACGACAAGCTGGTACTGATCGCCGCCAAAGGCGACCCCGCGGTCCGCTTGAATCGTGTCCATATCGACCGACTCGATGTGGATCGACTCCTGTTGCTCGAGGAAGGTCACTGCTTGCGCGCCCACGCGCTGGTGGGCTGCGGCCTGGCCGAGCGAGCCAATCCCAGCGGCTTCGAGGCGACCAGCGTCTCGACGCTGGTTCAGATGGTGGAGGAAGGAATGGGCGTTGCCCTGATACCGGAGATGGGGGTGCGCGCGGGTCTGTTGCGAGGAGCGATGGTCGTCGTCAGGCCGTTCGAGGAGCCAGCGCCGTCGCGACGCGTCGCGCTGGTGGCGCGTGCGTCGACTGCACTGGTCTGGGAATTCGCCGAGTTGGTCGCGATCGCCCACCAGGTCGGCGCCGGACCTGCGTCGAGTACCGGCGATGTCCTCTATGCGAAAGCCCGCTCGAACGCCCGCATGTAGAGGTGCTCGAACGACCGCTGGGCGTAGCGCTGGCGGATCAACTCGACGCCCGCGGCACCAAGCCGGGCGCGCAGGGGTTCGTCATCGGCGAGTTCGAGAAAGCGGCCGGCCATGTCGGTGGCGGCGAAGCCGCACAGCAGGCCCGTGACGCCGTCGATCACGAAATCCTCCGGTCTGCCGCACAGCAACGATACCACGACCGCGCCGCTGGCCATGGCTTCGGTACCGACGATGGAAAGCCCCTCCTGGTGCGAGGCGATCACGAACACGTCGAGAAAACGGTACCAGGCCGGCAGTTCCTCGTGCGGGACGGGCGGACCGACATGCAGCCGGTCGGCGATGGCGCCGGCATCGAACCACTCGATGAAGGTGGCGCGGTCGAGATCGCCGCGCACGTGCAGCTCGATGGCGCGGTTCTCGCGCGCGGCCAGCGCGAAGGCATCGACCAGCAAGGTCATGTTCTTGCGTGGATCCGACACGCGGCCATTGAAGCCGACGCGCAGCGGCCGGCCGACCGGAGGCGTGCGGTCGCCCGGAGCGAAGCGCTCCGCGTCGACGGGGATTGGTACCACGCCGCGCAAGCGTCCCGATGGGCTGACGGCGGCCAGACCGCGCTCGGTATAGCCACTGATGGCGATCGTGTCGGCGGTCTCCAGGATGTGTCGCTCCTGGCGCCGGCATACCCATGCGTTGAGGGCGCCGTCGTAGAAGCGCCGCCACCAGGGCCATTTCGAGGTCCGCTCGGCGCGGTCGGGATCGAACGGCGAGGCCACCCATTGCAGGCTGGTCCGGCCCAGCGCCACCGGCGCCCAGCCCGCGAGGTTGCTGCCACTCGCGATTACGATCCGGGCGTGCGCGTCGATCACCCGCCGCCACGCCGCCCAGGGCTGGTGGTGGGCCCATTCGAATTCCGGCAAATAGGTGCCGACGGCCAGCCGTTTGCCGCTGTCGTCGGAGTGATCGACGATGCCCGGCCGCAGGCCCGCGCTGCGCCATATCCGCACCGAAAGTTCGGGTGCCTGCGCGTAGAAGGCGCGCCAGGCGGTGGTCACGTCGTAGCCTTGTTCGCGCAGCAGAGTGGCCGTCAGCCGCACCATGGCGGTGACGCCGCCGAGTCCGGGCTGCAGGCTGATCAGCAGAACCGAATTGGAGGCGGGAGCGGTCATCGCCACGCACCGCGGCCCGGCGGTCGCCGTCGGCGCGTCGTCGCCGACCCGGCGTCCGCGAAATCAGGCGAACGCACGGTCGAACGCTTCCATGTAGAGCTGCTCGAACGTCGTCTGGGCGTATCGCTCGCGGATCAGGTCGATACCGCCGCTCGCCAGACGCGCGCGCAGCTTCTCGCTCGAAGCGAGTTCGATGAAGCGGCCGGCCATGTCCTCGGCGGCGAAGCCACACAACAGACCACTCTCGCCCTCGACGACGAAATCCTCCGGCCCGCCGCAGCGGGTCGAGACGACGACGGTGCCGCTGGCCATCGCCTCGGTGCCGACGATGGAGAGGCCTTCCTGGTGCGAGGCGATCACGAACACGCCGAGAAAGCGGTACCAGTCGGGCATGTCCGCGTATGGAACGGGCGGGCCGACGGTCAGCCGGTCGGCGATGTTCGCGGCGTCGAAACGCTCGATGAAGGTCGCCCGATCGAGGTCGCCACGGACGTGCAACTCGATAGCGGGATTGGCGCGCGCGGCGATGGCGAAGGCGTCGACCAGCAGTTTCATGTTCTTGCGCGGATCCGACACCCGGCCATTGAAGCCGATGCGCAGCGGTCGCCCGGCCGGCGTCACCCGGTCGCCACGGGAGAAACGGTCGATGTCGACAGGTATCGGCACGACGCCGCGGGTGCGTGCTCCGGGCGTCAGCGCCGCGAGGCCGCGCTCGGTGTAGCCGCTGATCGAGATCGTGTCGGCGGTTTCGAGGATGCGGCGTTCCTGATGGCGGCATACCCAGGCGTTCAACGCGGCATCGTAAACCTGCCGCCAGCGCGGCCACGTCGCGATCCGTTCGGCCCGATCGGGATCGAACGGCGAGGCGATCCATTGCAACGAGGGCCGGCCGAGCTTGACCGGCGCCCAGCCGGTGAGATTGCTGCCGCTGGCGACGACCACGCGGGCGTGGCTCTCCAGCAGGTCGCGCCATGGCCCCAACGGCTGATGGTGGGCCATTCGAATTCAGGAAGATACGTGCCGACCGCCAGCCGCTTGCCGGCGGCGTCGGAGGCGTCGTCCATCGTTGGTCGTCGGGAAAGGCTTTGCCACGGCCGCACCGACAGCGCCGGCGCGTCGGCGTAGTAGGCCCGCCACGCCGTCGTCACCAGGTGGCCATGCTTGCGCAGCACGGCCGCCGACAGGCGGCCCATGGCGGTAACGCCGCCCATCACGGGCGGCAGCGTCATCAGGAGGACGGACTTGGTCGCAGAGGGTTTCATTGCGGCGCACTATAGGCATGCGGCGCCACGACGCGAGTGCGTCGCGCGCCCGGCAGCGGCTTTTTCCCTCGCGCTATTCCTCCAGCAGCAGGTGCTTGCGGTTGATCGTCTTGTAGAGCGGGATCGGCCGCTGCACGCCCCGCGGCGGTGGATTGGCCACCAGCCGGCCGATTTCGCCGAGAATGTGTCCGGTGATGGTCGGTAGTGGCAGCTTGCGGGCCTCTTCGACCGACACCCAGCGCAGATCGTAGATTTCGCTGCTGTCCTTCATGGTGCCGCTCAGCACCTCCGCGTCGCACATCAGGAAGCGGGCATTGAACCGGCGCGGGCGGCCGGGCGGCGTGACGGCGCGCGCGATGTAGTCGAGATGGTGCAGGGCGGGCGCCATCCCCTTGTCCAGGAATCCCTGCCAATGCTTGCCGACCTCGCCCGGATCGCCGTCCCACTTCTCGCCGATGATCAGACCGGTCTCCTCGAACGTCTCGCGGATCGCGGCGACCGCGAGCGCGCGGGCACGCTGGGCGGTGGCGGCGCGGCGCAGGCGCTCGTCGATCTCGGGTCGCAGGCTCGTGGCGACCGGCACTTTCGCGTCGGCCGGATCGACGCGACCACCCGGAAACACATAGCGGTTGGGCATGAAGACGTGGCCCGACCCGCGACAGCCCATCAGCACCTCGGCGACGCCGTTGGCCTTTTTCGGCTTGCGCACGATGATCAGGGTGGCCGCGTCGCGCGGCTTCATGGCGGGATGGCGCTCGCCCTCGGGGATCTTTTCGACCGTGCGTTCGACGCCTGCCTTGGGGCGCGCGGCGTCGGTGGCGATTTTCGCCATGGGGGCTCTCTCCGTCCGTCGAGGGGATTTGCGGCGGCAAGATAGACCGCGCCGCGTCGCGACGGTAGGCTCGCCATGCAGGGCAGGAAGGCGCGAGCCGGCCCGCTCGCGGCGCGCCAGGCGCGCTTTCGGTATGGTCGCAGATCGGGGAGACACGGCATGGACTCACTGACGGAAGTCGACGACACGCGCCGGCTGGCGGCGTTCCGCGACGAGGCGCTGGCCTGGATCGAGGCGAATTTCCCCGAATCGCTGAAGACGAAGCTGGAAGAGTATTTCCAGAACATGCCGCGCTATCCCGACGGGCCCGACTGGGCGCTCTGGAAGCAGCGGGTGCGCGACAAGGGATGGGGCACGCCGGGCTGGCCAAAGGAGTTTGGCGGTGGCGGCCTCTCGACCCCCGAGGCGCGGATCGTTCTCCAGGCCTTCACCGACTGCGGCGCCTTTAATCCGATGACGGGCATGGGCACCTCGATGCTGGGGCCGACGCTGCTCGAACACGGCAACGCCGAGCAGAAGAAGCAGCATCTGACCCGTGTCTCGCGCGGCGAGGTGCGCTGGTGCCAGGGCTACTCCGAGCCCGGCGCGGGCTCCGATCTGGCCGGCCTGCAGACCAAAGCCGAGGACAAGGGCGACCACTATCTCGTCAACGGCCAGAAAATCTGGACCTCGGGCAGCCGCTTCGCCGACTGGTGCTTCTGTCTGGTGCGCACCGACCCCAGATCCAAGCACGACGGCATCAGCTTCCTGCTGATCGACATGAAGACGCCGGGCGTCGAGGTGCGGCCGATCCGGACGATTTCCGGCGAATCGCCATTCTCGGAAGTGTTCTTCACCGACGTGAAGGTCCCGAAGGAAAACCTGGTCGGCAAGCTCAACAAGGGCTGGACCATCGCCAAGCGCCTGCTTCAGTTCGAGCGCAACGCCACCAACACCAACCGTCGCCAGCTGGCCGGCGACACCCGTCCGCTGAACGAGATCGCCCGCGCCTACGTCGGTGTCGACGACCAGGGGCGCATCGCCGATCCCGATCTGCGCCAACGTATCGTCCGGCACATGATGGAGTTCCGTTCGCTGCGCCTGATGCAGCAGCGGATGCTCGACGAGACGAAAGCCGGGCAGGGGCCGAGCGAATTCACCTCGGTGGCCAAGAACGCCCGCGCCCGCATCCAGCAGGAGCGCGAGGAGCTGCTGATCGAGATATTCGGTCAGCAGGGGCTCGGCTGGGGCGCCGCCGGCGACCAGTTCAAACAGACCGAAATCGACACGACGCGGGCCTTCTTCTCAAACAAGGCCATGACGATCTTCTCGGGTACCACCTAGGTCCAGAACAACATCATCGCCAAGCGGATGCTCGGGCTTCTGGACCACCAATAGAAACGCCGCGGGGAGAAGCATCATGTCGTTGTTGACGGACGAACAGGTCATGCTGCGCGACAGCGCGCGCGGCTGGGTCAAGGCGAACGCACCCGTGGGCGCGTTCCGGAAGATGCGCGACGGCGGCAACCCGAAAGGTTTCGACGACGCCACCTTCAAGGCCATCGCCGGGATGGGCTGGACTGGTGTCGTCATCCCGGAAGCCCACGGTGGCTCGGAATTCGGTTATCGCAGCATCGGCGTCGTGCTCGAGGAGCTCGGCCGCAACGTGGTCGCGGCACCCCTGATCGGCTCGGCGGTCGGCGCCGCCAGCGCACTCGCGCTGGGCGGGACCAAGGCGCAAAAGCGGGACTGGCTGCCGAAAATCGCCGACGGCACGGCGATCGGCGCGCTCGCCGTCGACGAAGGACCCCGTCACGCGCCGGACAGGATCGCGCTGGCCGCCACGCCGAAAGGCGGCGGTTACGCGCTGTCGGGCGGCAAGACCTTCGTGATGGAAGGGATGGCCGCGGACATGTTCGTGGTCGCGGCGCGGACCGGCGGCAAGGCGGGCGACGGCACCGGCGTCACGCTGTTCCTCATGCCCGCGGGAGCCAGGGGTTTGAGCCGCAAGCGCCGCGAACTGATGGATTCGCGCGGCTACGCGGACCTGACTTTCGGGGACGTCGAGGTCGGCGCCGACGCGGTGATCGGCAAGGCCGGCGAGGGCAAGGCGTTGCTCGACAAGGTGCTCGACCGGACGACGGCCGCCGTCGCCGCCGAGCAGATGGGCCTCGCGCAGCAGGCGTTCGAGACAACGATCGACTACATGAAAACCCGCGTGCAGTTCGGCCAGCTCATCGGCTCGTTCCAGGCCTTGCAGCATCGCGCGGCCTATCTGTTCACGGCGCTCCAGCTGGCGCGGCCGACCATCGATGCCGCCTTGCAGGCGATCGACGAGGACGCGCCGGACGTTTCCGAACTCGTCTCGCTGGCCAAGGCGACCGCCAACGACGTCGTCAACTACGCCACCCGCGAGATGATCCAGCTGCACGGCGGCATCGGCATGACCGACGCGCACGATGCCGGCTTCTATATCAAGCGCGCCCGGGTGCTAGAGGCCGCGTTCGGCAATTCCGCCTATCACCGGGAGCGCTATGCGCGGCTGATCGGGGCGTGAGTGACGGCACGTTTGCCCGATGAGCACGGACTCCGCTGGAAGCGTGGTCTTTCGCCGTGATATAGAGTCCGCGACAGGCCGGGGCGAGCGCCCCGCCCGTCGATGTCGCGATACGTCCTCGTAGCTCAGCCGGATAGAGCGGCGGTTTCCTAAACCGTAGGCCGGAGGTTCGAATCCTCTCGAGGACGCCATCGCCCGCTTCCGCGGGCGAAGCTGCCAGACCGATTCGACGATGCTCGCGACGGCCAAGGCCGCCCTATGCTTGCGCCCGACAAACGAACAAAGGGCGGGAAGCGACATGACGATCCAACGGCGCGATCTTCTTCTGGGCGGCGTTTCGGCGCTGGCGACCACCGGCCTCGCCGCGAAGGCCTCGGCCCAGGTGTTCCCGTCACGGTCGATCCGCTTCATCGTGCCCTTCGCTGCCGGCGGCAACGCCGACGTCACCGCCCGTCTGGTCGGCGAGGCCATGCAGCGCAAGCTCGGCCAGACCGTGATCGTCGACAACCGGCCCGGCGGCGGTGGCGTGGTCGGCCAGGAAGCCACGATCAACGCGCCGGCCGACGGCCATACCATCGTCATCGGCACGTTCGGCACGCTCTTCGTCTCGCCGCTGATGGCCGGCAAGCCCTCTATGGTGCCGGCCTTCGCGCCGGTCAGCATGCTGAGCTCGGTGCCGATGGTGGTGGTCGTGCCGGCCAACAGCCGGTTCAAGGACTGGCAGTCATTGATGACCGAGGCGAAAGCCAAACCGGGCACCGTGACGCTCGGCCATGCCGGCAACGGCACGCCCAACCATACCGACATCCTGCGCATCCAGATCCTGGACAAGGTGAGCTTCAACGTCGTGCCCTACCGCGGCTCCGGTGTCGGACTGAACGACGTCATCGCGGGCCAGATCGATGGCTATATCGACCAGCTCTCGACCTCGCTGCCGCATATCAAGGCGGGCAAGCTGCGGGCGCTGACCATGATCGGCGAGGCGCGCGTGCCGGAATTGCCCGACGTGCCTTCGATCAAGGAGGCCGGCGGCACCGCATTCGACGGCGGCACGACCATCGGCGTCTACGCCCGCGTGGAAACGCCCAAGCCGCTGATCGCCGCGCTCAACGCCGCCATCGTCGACGCGCTCGCCGACCCCGCCGTGCGCAAGCGGCTGATCGAGCTCGGCGCCACGCCGCGTCCCTCGACGCCGGAAGAATTCCTGGCCGCCATGAAGATCGACGAAGCCAGCATCGGCGATCTCGCGAAAGCCGGCCTGTTGAAGCCGGAGTGAGCCGGTTCCGCGGCGCGCCGTTCCGCAGGGCGCGCGCCGTGTCGTTCGCCCCGCGTTGACGCTCGGTTCGTCGTCCCCCTACTGTCGCGCCATCGCGAACGGGGGAAGCACATGACGGAAGCTGCGGTCGTAAGGTTCGACGTCGAGGACGGCGTTGGCGTCGTCACCATCGACTATCCGCCGGTCAACGCGCTGGGGCCGGGCGTCGTGGAGGGCATAGTCGAGGCGATCGACGCGGCGCAGAGCAATCCCGCCGTGAAGGCGCTGGTGCTGATCGGGGCGGGGCGCAGCTTCATCGCCGGCGCCGACATCCGCCGCTTCGGCAAGCCACGTCCGCCGATGGCGCGGCGCACCTACGACGCGCTCGACGGCAGCAGCAAGCCCATAGTCGCGGCCATCCATGGTTTCGCATTGGGTGGCGGGCTCGAGAACGCGATGGCCTGCCACTACCGGATCGCGGTGCCCTCGGCCAAGGTCGGCCTGCCCGAAGTGCTGATCGGCATCCTGCCCGGCGGCGGCGGCACGCAGCGCTTGCCGCGCCTGATCGGACCCAAGGCGGCGATGGAGATGATCGTGTCGGGTCGCCACGTGCCGGCACCGGAGGCGCTGAAGCTCGGCATCGTCGACGCGCTGGTCGACGGCAAGGATCTGCGCAAGGAAGCGATTGCTTTCGCTAAATCCATCGCCGACAAGCGGCCGCTGCGCCGCGTGCGCGACCTGACCGACAGACTCGCCGAAGCCAAAGCCGACCCCGGCATGTTCGAGGCCATGCGCAAATCGATCGCGCGCAAGGCCCGCAACCAGAAAGCGCCGTTCAACTGCATCGCCGCCGTCGAGGCCGCCTGCTCGCAGCCGTTCGACGAGGGCATCGCCACCGAGCGGAGCCTGTTCAACGAGCTGGAGAACGCCGACGAAGCCAAGGCGCTGCGCTACGCCTTCTTCGCCGAGCGCGAGGTCGCGCGCATCCCCGGCCTCTCGAAGGACGTGACGCCACCTGTGCTGAAGACCGCCGCCGTGCTGGGTGCCGGCACCATGGGTGGTGGCATCGCCATGAGCTTCGCCGACGCGGGGTTTCCGGTGAAGTTGCTCGATGCGTCGGCGGAGATCGTAGAGCGCGGTCTCGCCCGCATCCGCGACAACTACGCCACCAGCGTCAAGCGCGGCAGCCTCGCGCAGGCCGAGATGGACAGGCGCATGGCGCGGATCGAGCCGGTCGCAACTTACGAGGACATCGCCGAGGTCGACGTCGTGATCGAGGCGGTGTTCGAGCGCATGGACGTGAAGAAGGAGGTTTTCGCCAAACTCGATGCCGTCATGAAGCCGGGCGCCCTGATGCTGACCAACACCTCCGCGCTCGACATCGACGAGATCGCCGCCGTCACGAAACGGCCCGAGGCGGTCGTCGGCGCCCACTTCTTCGTGCCCGCCAACGTGATGCGGTTGCTCGAAGTCGTCGAGGGCGCGAAGACGGCGCCCGCCACCATGGCCGCGGCGATGAAGCTCGGCCGCGATATCGGGAAAATCAGCGCCTGGGCCGGCAACACCGACGGCTTCGCCGCCAACCGCAGCCGCATCACCTTCACCCAGGAACAGGGCTGGATGGTCGAGGAGGGCGCGCTGCCGGAGCAGATCGACAAGGTCATGGTCGATTTCGGCTACCCGGTCGGGCCCTTCGCGGTCAACGACATGTCCGGACTCGACGTCAGCTACCAGACCCGCAAGCGTCGCGCCGCGGCCGATCCGACCTACCGCGGCTTGCCGATTCCCGATCGCCTGGTCGAGATGGGCCGCAAGGGCCAGAAGACGGGTGCCGGCTGGTACCGTTACGACAAGGGCGATCGCACGCCGCACGTCGACCCCGAGACGCACCGGATCATCAAGGAGGTCGCGGCCGAACGCGGCATCCAGCAGCGCGCCTTCACGGAGCAGGAAATCCTGCACCGGCTGCTGTTCTCCTCGGTCAACGAGGTCTGCAAGATCATCGAGGAAGGCAAGGCGCTGCGCGCCAGCGACATCGACACGATGTGGCTCAACGGCTTCGGCTTCCCTCGCTACCGCGGTGGCCTGATGTTCTGGGCCGACTCCATCGGCGCGCGCGAGATCTACAACCAGGTCGCGGCCTGGCACCAGCGCTATGGCGGCCGCTGGCAACCCTCGGCGCTATTGCGCCAGATCGCAGAGACGGGCGGCCAGCTGCGCGACGCCAAGGCGCCGCAGATGGGGTGAGCGCGGCGGGCTCCGGGGCGCGCCCATAGGGAACGCCTCCCCCGCCGGCGGCTACGGCGTTCACGCACTCCGGCGCACGACCGCGGTACGACCCCGGTGTCGTCCCGAGAGGCTGTGACTTTTTCCTGGCGCCGGCAATGGCGGCCTGATTCACTGTCGGTCGAGGGAGATTTCCATGCCCCAGACCGCTGCCAGCCTCTTCGACGAGCTGCCCGAGCAAGCCGTGCCGGCGCGCGACCCCGGGG
>CAMDVZ010000045.1 GCA_945878895.1 Caenispirillum bisanense
GGCCGGCGCTGGAGGACATCTCCACCGAGATGGCCGGCCGCGTGAAGATCGTGAAGGTCAACATCGACGAGAACCCGATGTTGCCCTCGAAGTATGGCGTGCGCTCGATCCCGACCCTGCTGCTGTTCAAGAACGGCCAGGTCGCGGCGACCAAGATCGGCGCCGAGCCCAAGCAGCGCCTGACGCAATGGCTGAACTCCGTCATCTGACGGAAGCGAGCCGGATCGCGACGACGAAGGCCCGCCACCGGCGGGCCTTTTCGATTCAGGAAGCCGATTGGCGGGATTCGAGTTGGCCTCGGCCGATTGCGCAAGAATGTATATTTTACAAATAAAACATTGATACAAAGCATACCACAGTCTATATCGGCGACATGAAGTCGCTCGTTCGAACCATCGTCCGGAGGCTCCGCGTCATGGCGTGGAGTGTCGTCTCCGACGCGTGTGCCGTGTTCGCCGTCGCGGCACGCGGAATCCCGTGTCCATGGACCTTCGTCGCCAACCGGATGGTCCGGGCAAAGGCCTCTGCCTGGCTCGATACCGACGCCCGGCGCACGTCTCCATCCTCGCCCGTCGAGGTTGGAAACGTCTCGGCGTCCCGCCGCTGTCCGACGCATATCCGGGCCTGTCCGATCAGGAGTCCGGTCTGTCCGGTGGTCGTCCGGTCAGATCCGGCGTTGTCCGTGTCTGTCCGGCCATTGTCCGGCCCTGTCCGACGGTTGTCCGACCGTTGTCCGCCGAATTCCCTGCCGTGGGGGGAGGGGACCGGACGCGGCGTTGGATCGCCGCGCTCAGCCGTTGCGGGCGAGCACAGCACCGGCGAGGTACAGCGAGCCGCAGATCAGGATCCGCAGCGGCGTCGGCTGGGTCGCCAGGATGTCCTCGACGGCGGCCGCGACATTGGTCGCGGGCAGGCAATCGAGCCCGACATCGGCAGCGTGCCGGCAGGCATCTTCCGGCGCGTACGCGGCGTGCCCCTCGATCGGCACCGCCCGCGCGCCCACGGCGTGGCGGGCGAGCGGCCGCAGGAAGCCGCTGGCGTCCTTGGTCGTCATCATGCCGAACACCAGGTGCAGCGGCAGCGGCGCTGGTTCGCGCGCCCAGCCGCGCGCCATCTCGGCCAGCACCAGGCCGCAATCCTCGTTGTGCCCGCCGTCGAGCCAGATCTCCGCGCCCGGCGGCATCGACTCCGCCAGTCTGCCCTGCGTCAGCCGTTGCAGGCGGGCGGGCCAGTCGACCGATCGCAAGCCCGTCGCGATGGCGCGATCGGGGATGGCGAGGCCGCTGGCGCGCAACCGCTCGACACAGGCCACCGCCGTCGCTGCGTTGTCGATCTGGTGGGCCCCCGCCAGCGCCGGCGCCGGCAGATCGAGCGCCAGCGTGTCGGAGGCATAGCGGAAGCCCTCGGTCGTCGCCGTCGCGCTCCACTCGGTTCCCATCCGGAAAACCGGCGCCGCCGCCATTTTCGCGGCCCGTTCGATCACGCCCGCCGGCCCCGGTCGCTGCCGTCCGACCACCAGCGGCGTGGCGGGTTTGACGATGCCGGCTTTCTCGGCGGCGATCTTTTCCAGCGTGTCGCCGAGGAAGTGCGTGTGATCGATTCCGATCGGCGTGATCGCGGTCAGCGTCGGACGGTCCACGACGTTGGTGGCGTCGAACCGGCCGCCGAGGCCAACCTCCAGGATCAGCAACTCCGCCGGCACGCGCGAGAAGGCGAGGAAGGCCGCCGCCGTGATCATCTCGAACAGCGCGATGGGGGCACCCGCGTTGGCGGTTTCGCACTCCTCCAGCGTGTCGGCGAGCGTGCCCTCTTCGATCAGGCGCCCCGCGATCCGGATGCGTTCGTGGAAATGCACGAGGTGGGGCGAGGTGTAGACATGCGCCCGATGGCCGGCCGCCTCGGCGATGGCGCGCAGATACGCACACAGCGAGCCCTTGCCGTTGGTGCCCGCGACATGGACCACCGGCGGCAGCCGGCGTTCGGGATGGCCGAGCTTGCCCAGCAGCGCCTGGATGCGACCGAGATCGAGGTCGATGACGCGTGGATGCAGCGCCGTCAGCCGCGCCAGGATCGCGTCGCTGGAGGAGGCGTCGTCGCTGGCCATGGCGGGCGCGATCCGGTGGTCAGGCCGCGGCGGCTTGCGCCGGCCGTTTCATCAACAACGAGGTGATGCGGATCAGCGTCTCGCGCATGGCGTGGCGATGCACGATGGTGTCGACCATGCCGTGGTCGAACTGGTATTCCGCGCTCTGGAAGCCCGGCGGCAAGGTCTCGCGGATGGTGTCCTGGATGACGCGCTGGCCCGAGAAGCCGATCAGCGCGCCGGGTTCGGCGACGTGGATGTCGCCCAGCATGGCGAAGGAGGCCGTCACGCCGCCGGTGGTCGGGTCGGTCAGCACCACGATGTAGGGCAGGCCGGCTTCCTTGACGCGGCTGACGGCGATGCTGGTGCGCGCCAGCTGCATCAGCGACAGGATGCCCTCCTGCATGCGGGCGCCGCCCGAGGCCGGGAACACGATCATCGGCGCCTTGCGCTCGACCGCGAGGTTGGCCGCCAGCAGCAGGCATTCACCGACCGCCATGCCCATCGAGCCGCCCATGAAGCCGAAATCCGACACCGCGATCACCGCGGCGTGGCCGCCCATCTTGCCGCTGGCGACGGCCATCGCCTCGCTGCCGGCGCCGTTTTTGGCCTGGGCCTCTTTCAGACGGTCGGTGTAGCGCTTCTGGTCGCGGAATTTCAGCGGGTCGAGCTGCACCTTGGGCAGCGCGTGGCGCTCGAATATTCCCTCGTCGAACAGATGCGGGAAGCGGCCGGCCGGGGGGATGCGGAGATGGTGGTCGCAGTGGCTACAGACCTGCTGGGCGGCGTCGAGGTCGCGATGGAACAGCATCTGTTCGCACTTCGGACATTTCAGCCACAGATTCTCGGCCGTCTCCTTGCGCGCCACCAGGGCACGCAGTTTCGGTCGGACGAAATTGGTCAGCCAGTTCATGTCGGTTCCACGCCCGCCGGCCGCCCGCGACGAGGGCCAATCGCGGCCGATATGGCATGATTTCCACCGTCCGGCAAAGCCGCCGCGGCGCGCCCGAGCGTTCGGTTCAGCGCCACAGGCCACCGAACGGCCGCACCAGTTCTGCGGGCGACTTCACGGCGCAGAACTTGCCCTCGGCCTGGTAGGCGCCGCACAGCTGCGCCGCCGCGCCGGCCTCCAGATCGCCGACCACGGTGGCGAATTTGCGGACCTTGCCGTGGGCGACGTCGACGATCCATTCGCGGCCGATCCATGTCCGCTTGAGTTCGGCCAGTCTGGCCTGGGCGGCGAAATGGGCATCGCGGGCGGCCTTCAGGTTCGGATACGTGCCCACCCAGGCGCCCTCGCCGGGATAGTCGTAGCGGTAGGGCGTGCATTGCGAATCGTCGAGCACGGTCTGCGGCCCGCCGCCGGTCGAGGGCGGCAACTGCCACACCTTCTGGCCCGAACCGGCGCTGCGCTTCGCATAGGCCTCGTCGAACAGCCGCACCATCGCCTCGTCGCGCAGATCGCCGCGCCGGAAACCCGACACGACACCGATCATGCGCCTGCCGTCGCGCACCACCGAGGCCGCCAGATTGAAGCCCGAGGAGCACAGGAAGCCGGTCTTCAGGCCGTCGGCGCCGGGGTATTTCTCCAGGAAGCCGACCGAATGGGTGATCCGGACGTTGTTGATCATCACCTCGTGGGTGTTGAAATAGCGGTACTGGTCGGGGAAATCGCGGATCAGCGCCATCGACAGGATCGCCATGTCGCGCGCCGTCGTGATCTGGGCGGGATCCTTCCAGCCGCTGGCATTGCGAAACGCGCTGCCGCCCATTCCCAGCCGCGCCGCCGTCGCGTTCATCCGCTGGGCGAAGCCGGCCTCCGAGCCCGACAGCATCTCGCCCACGGCCACCGCCACGTCGTTGGCCGAGCGCAGGATCAGGGCCAGGATCGCCTGCTCGACCGTGATCGTCATGCCCTTTGGCAGCACCAGTTTGGACGGCTGCTGGTTGAAGGCGTAGTCCGAGAACGCCATCGGCTGCGCCAGCGAGACCTTGCGCGCCTTGAGGTCCTCGAACAGCAGGTACAGCGTCATCATCTTGGTCAGCGACGCGGGATACCAGGGCGCGCCGGCGTCGCGCTGGTGCATCACCTCGCCGCTTTGCGCGTCGACCACGATCGAGGGGCCGGCCTGCACCGGGCCGGTCGGCGAGGGCAGGGCGTGGAACTGCGCCGCGGCCGGCGCGGCGGCGGCGGCGGCGGCGGCGGCGGCGGCGAAAGCCAGCAGGGCGAGGAAAATCCGGAGTGGCGGCAAGAACATCATGGTCCCGAGTCTAGCCTGGATCGGGGTCCGTTTTCGATGCCCCTTTGCAAGCCGGCCGCGTCGCCCTAAGCAGGATCGCAACGCCGCCGCCGCCGGAGCTTCCGATGCTCAAAGTGTCCGTCCTGCCAGTGACTCCGTTCCAGCAGAATTGCTCGCTGGTATGGTCCGAAACCACCCGCGAGGGCGCCCTCGTGGATCCCGGCGGCGATTTCGACCGGTTGCAACAGGCCATCGTCGAAACCGGCATGATCGTCACCAAGGTGCTGCTGACCCACGGCCATGTCGATCACGCCTCGGCCGCCGGCATGATCGCCAGGGCGCACGGCGTGCCGATCGAAGGGCCGCACGAGGAAGACCGCTATCTGATCGAGGGCTTGCCGGAGTCCAACCGCAAGTACGGCTTCACCGTGCCCGAACCCTTCCTGCCGACCCGCTGGCTGAACGACGGCGACACCGTCACCGTCGGCGACGTGACGCTCGACGTCGTGCACTGCCCAGGCCACACGCCGGGCCATGTCGTCTTCGTGCAGCGCGAGGCAAAGATCGCGTTCGTCGGCGACGTGCTGTTCCGGGGCTCGGTCGGTCGCAGCGATTTTCCGCGCGGCAACCAGGAGCAGCTGTTCCACTCGATCCGCCAGAAGCTGTTTCCGCTCGGCGACGACATCGGCTTCGTGCCCGGCCACGGCCAGACCTCGACCTTCGGCTGGGAACGCAAGACCAACCCGTTCGTCTGCGACATGCTGTTCGAGGACGACGACTAGCGCTCAGGCGTCGCGCAGCGGGCGGCCTCCGACGGCGACGACGTGGCGCCGAAGCCGTGCCCAGGCCCGGTCGCGGACGATCCGGATGCCATCGTCGTCCTTGCGCGCGATCTCCGTCGGTTGTCGGTCGAGCGCGTCGAAAACAATCGCCTCGTCGCATGCGTCCCAGAAGTCCGGGAGCAGCCGCAAACCGCGGGCATGCCGGCGCCGGATCGTATCGGTATCGATATTGTGGCCACCGAGCATGACCCGCTGCTTGACGCGCGATTCGTTGAGCCGGGAGTCGGGCGTGAACAGGAAAATCAGGCTGCACCGGTAGCCCGTCGCCTTTGCCGCGCCGACCAGGTTCAGCAGCGTGCGACTTGCCAGCGTCGTCTCGACGCAGAAGGAAACGTGTCCGGCCAGCAACGCGCGCCGCTCCAGCAGCATGCCGCGCGCCACCTCCATGGCCGCGGCCGACACGTCGTCGGGACGGGAATCGCGCGCCATGTCGTCGGCGTTCAGGAAGGTGCCCGCGTCGACGAAGGAGCGCAGGCCATGACGCGCGAACGTCGACTTGCCGGCGCCATTGGGCCCTGCGAGGAGGAGGAGAGTCGGCGGTGTCACGCGACCGGGATGGACTTGGGCGTCAGGCGCTCGACCGCCACCCGGCGGCCGTCGGGATAGACGGCATAGACCATGGTATCGTCGGCCTCGAATACCGGTATTCCGCGCGCGTGCGAGTCCCGGATCGCCTCGGCGACCCCTTCGCGAAGGCTCGACTCCAGTGTGTCGAGCGGAGGCCGGGAACCCTTCATGGCCTAGAGATATGTCCGCGCCGAAACGACTTCAAGATCGCTTCGGTTGTATTCTGGCGGGACGGGCCTCGCCACGAAGCGACCGGGACGGCGGATATCCGAAGCCGCCCGCCCTTACGTCCGCGCCCTGCGCACGCCTTCGGCCAGCGCCTTGATGTAGGCGAACACGCCCGGCAGAAGGTCGGGCTTGGGCTTGCCCTCTTCGTCGAGGCCCGCCTTGACGCGGTCGACGATGGCCGATCCGACCACGGCGGCATCGGCATGGCGCGCGACGGCGGCGGCCTGGTCGGGCGTCTTGATGCCAAAGCCGACCGCGATCGGGAGCTGCGTGTGCTGGCGCAGACGGGCGACATGGTCGCGGACTGCTTCCTCGCTCGCCGACCGCGTGCCGGTGATGCCGAGAATCGAGACGAAATAGAGGAAGCCCGAGGCGTACTTCAGGACCGCCGGCAGCCGCGCGGCGTCGGTGGTGGGGGCGGTCAGCAGCACCGTGTCGATGCCGGCCTTCGCGGCGAAGGGCTTCAGTTCGTCGGCTTCCTCGGGTGGCAGGTCGACGATGATGAAGCCGTCGACCCCGGCGGCGGCGGCGTCCTTGCAGAACCGCTCGGCGCCGCGCTGGTAGACCATGTTGTAGTAGCCCATCAGCAGGATCGGCGTGTCCTCGTCGCCGGTCTCGGCGCGGAAGCGGCGCACGAGATCGAGCGTCTTGTCCATCGAGATGCCGGCTTTCAGCGCGCGCTGGCCGGCGGCCTGGATCGAGGGTCCGTCGGCCATCGGATCGGTGAAGGGCATGCCGAGTTCGATCAGGTCGGCGCCGGCTTTGGGCAGGCCTTTCAGTATCTCGAACGAGAGCGCGAGATCGGGATCGCCCGCGGTGACGTAGGTGACCAGGCCAGCGCGGTTCTCGGCCTTGAGTTTGGCGAAGCGGGTGGCGATGCGGCTCACAGCGTCATCCCCATGCGATCGGCGACCGAGTGGACGTCCTTGTCGCCGCGACCGCAGAGATTCATCACCAGCAGATTGTCCTTCGGCAAGGTCGGCGCCAGCTTCAGCACGTGGGCCAGCGCGTGCGCCGGTTCGAGGGCGGGAATGATGCCCTCGGTCCGGCACAGCAGATGGAAGGCGGCCAGCGCCTCGTCGTCGGTCGCCGAGACATACTCGACGCGGCCGACTTCCTTCAGCCAGCTGTGCTCGGGTCCGATGCCGGGATAGTCGAGGCCGGCCGAGATCGAATGTGCCTCGGTGATCTGCCCGTCGGCATCCTGCAACAGGTAGGTGCGGTTGCCGTGCAGCACGCCCGGCCGACCACCCGTCAGCGAGGCGGCGTGCTCGCCGGTCTCCACGCCCTTGCCGCCGGCCTCGACGCCGATCACGCGGATATCCTTGTCGTCGAGGAAGGGATGGAACAGGCCCATCGCGTTGGAGCCACCGCCGATGCAAGCCACCAGCGTGTCGGGCAGGCGGCCTTCGGCGGCCATCATCTGCTCGCGCGTCTCCTTGCCGATCACCGACTGGAAGTCGCGGACCATGGCGGGATAGGGGTGCGGCCCGGCCACCGTGCCGATGCAATAGAAGGTCGTCTCGACGGTCGCGACCCAGACGCGCAGCGCCTCGTTCATCGCGTCCTTGAGCGTCGCGGAGCCGGCCGTCACCGGCACCACCGTGGCGCCCAGCAGCTTCATGCGGAAGACGTTGGGCGCCTGGCGCGCGACGTCGACGGCACCCATGAACACCACGCAGGGAATGTCGAACAGGGCGCAGGCCGTCGCGGTCGCCACGCCATGCTGGCCGGCGCCCGTCTCGGCGATCACCCGCGTCTTGCCCATGCGTTTGGCCAGCAGCACCTGGCCCAGCACGTTGTTGATCTTGTGCGAGCCGGTGTGGTTCAGCTCGTCGCGCTTGAAATAGATCTTCGCGCCACCCAGCCGCTCGGTCAGCCGCTTCGCGTGATAAAGCGGGCTCGGCCGGCCCGCGTAGTGGGTATTGAGGTTGTCCAGCTCGGCCTTGAAGGCAGGATCTTTCTTCGCCGCCTCGTAGGCCTTTTCGAGATCCAGAATGAGCGGCATCAAGGTCTCGGCGACGTATCGCCCGCCGAAAATGCCAAAATGGCCGCGCTCGTCGGGGCCGGCGCGATAGCTGTTCAACGCGTTCATGATGTCTGGACTCCGTCGCCGCTGCCCTTAGCAGGCGGTCGGGCGGGCGTCAAAGCGACCGGCGTTCGCGCGTGGGCCGCGTCCCTACAGCTCCGTAAATCCGAAGCCATCGGCGCCCAGTTCGCGCCGCGCGACGTCGACCAGATGGCGATGATGGGTAAACACCAGCACCTGGGTCCGTTTCGCCAGTTCCGCCAGCACGCGCAGGCCGGCGCCGGCCCGGTCGTCGTCGAAATTCCCGAACAGGTCGTCGGCGACGAAGGGCAGCGGCGTGGCGCGGCCGAGATGGTCTTCCACCGCCGCCACCCGCAGCGCGAGGTAGAGCTGGTCGCGCGTGCCCTCGCTCATGCCGTCCAGTTCGACGGAACGTCGCACCTCGCCGGGACGCAGTCCGGCCAGCCGGGGCACGCCCTTGTCGTCGCGCGCGACGTCGAGCGCGACGAAGCTGCCGCGCGTCAGCATCGCGAACAGTTCGCCCGCCCGCTTCAGCAGCGGGTCCTGTTTCTCGCGGCGGTACTTCTCGATCGCCCAGTCGAGCAGGGTGCTGGCGGTGCGCGCCCGGGCGTAGCGTTCGGCGATGTCGCGGATGTCGGTCAGCGCCATCTGGCGGTCGGCCTCGGCTTTGGCCGCGTCGGCGCCGGCCGAAACGGCGGCGAGCTCTCGCCGGGCGCTCGCGAGGGCCACGGCGAGGTCGCGGCGTCGTTCGTCGAGCGGGAGACCACGGGCGCCGAGCTCGGCCTCGCGCGCCGCCAGCGTCGGCTCGTCCTCGGCCACGCACGCCGCGGCGAACAGCTCGATGGGGGTTCCATCCCTGTCGCCGCCCAGCGCCGCCGCGGCGGTGTCCCGGGTCGCGACCAGCGCGCGTCGCCGGTCGGAGTCGGCCACGGCTTCCCGCAACGCGGGCAGCGTGTCGACGCCGGTCGCCTCGAACAGGGACTGCAACCGGATCAGCGCCCCGGCCTTGCGTTCCGCGGCGGCGACCCGGTCCTTCGCGATGTCGGTCAGACCACGCTCGATCTGCAAGCGCGTGACGTGGCCCGCGCGCGCCTCCTTCAGGCGCCGGTCGAAATCCGCGGCCCGACGGTCGGGCGCCAGCGAGAGATCGCCACCCACGATCCCGGCGAGCACGGCGGTCCGCGCCGCGAAGGCGTCGATGTCGCGGCGCATGGTCTCGATGCGCTGGCGCCGGATATCGAGAATCTCGACCACGGTCGCGCGCACCGCGTCGAGGGCGCCGATGTGATCGTCCGAGCGCTCCGGTGTCGTCGTCTCGGCGAGGCCGATGCTCGCCAGCGCCGCATTCCACCCGGCGCGCCAGCCCGACAGTGCCTGCTCGATGTCGGCCAGGCCCCCTGCGTGGCGCGTCGCTTCCGCCACCGCCGAGCGACGGCGCTCGCCCAGCGTGGTGCGTTGCGTGTCGGCGCGCCCGATGTCGAGGGTCAGCTGCTCGCCGGTTTCGATCGCCGAGGCGAGATCGGCCACGCGGGCGGCGTGACCGGCGCTTTCCAACGCGATGGCGAGCGCGGCCAGCGCCGCGGCGGACTCGACGGCGACCGCCTCGGCGCGGTCGCGCAGCTGGTCGAGCGCCGCCAGCGCGCCCTGGGCCGCTTCCAGGCGTCGCGGCCAATCGGCCATGCGGGCCGGTGAGTCCGGATCGAGGCCGACCGGCGCCCAGAGCGCCCGCCATGCCGCGTCGGACTCGACCTCGCGCGCCGCCAGCGTACGCGCCGTGGCGGCCAGTTCGGCGGCGCGTGCCTCGTTGCCCGCTATCTCGTTGTCGATCTGGGCCAGTTGCGCCGCGGCGTGGGCGCGATCGAAGCGGCGGTCGGCGAGTTCGTCCGCGGTGGCAAGTTCGGTCTCGAAGGCCGCCGGCAGCGCCGCGTCGATGGCGTGGCCCGCGACGAGGTGGTCGCGCAACGAATGCCAGGTCGCGTCGCGCACGGTGCGGGCTTGCGACAACTCCTCCGCCGACACGACGCGTTCGGTCCGGGCGAGGTGCCGGCGTCGTTCGTTCGCGACGGCCAGCGTCGCGGCCAGTCTTTCGCTGTCCCCGGCGTGGGTCTCCCGCGCGCGCTGGAGGTCGTCGGCCACGCGCCGGGCGTCGTCGATCGCCGCGAGGGCCGGTGCCGTCAGCACGCGCAATGCCGCGTGGTCGCCGCTCCACGGCGTCAACGCGGCGATGGCCTGGACCAGTCTCCGTTCCGCCTGTTTGACCGCCGACGGGTCGCGGCCTGCCGCCAGCGTCGCCTGCCGCTCGCGTGCGACCTTCAGCGCGACGCGCAACGGCCGGGGATCGATCGGCTCGGCCAGACCTGCCAGATCGCGCGCGGCATCCTCGACCGTGGCACGGGCCCGATCGAGGCCCTGACGGGCGGTTTTCATCTCGGCCGCCAGCCGGGCGTGATCCTTGGCCAGCGCGCGCACGCGGTTCAGGTCGATGGCGCGTGGCAGACGGGCTTCGAGGGCGGCCGCGTCGGCGTCGGGCCACCCGACCTCGCGCAACTGCCCGACGAGCTGGGCCGCCAACGTCGCCACGCGCTCCTTGCGCTTGGGCAAATCCTCCTCGAAGCCACGCACCTGGGCGCGCTCGGCCGTCAGTGCCTCGATCGTCGCGGCCTCGCGCAGGACGCCGGCGTCGACCGCGAGACTGGCCAGCGTGTCGCGATCGCGCCGGTCGCGCGCGTCGAGGCCAGCCAGCGCCACGTCGCAATCCTCGATCTCGCGGGCAGCGCTTTCCAGCGTTGCCGCCGCGTCGGCCGCCAGGATCGCGCCAGCCGGACGATCCGCCAGCGCCTCGCAGGCGCGCCGCCATTCCAGCGCCGCCGGCCGCAACCGGCGCAGGCGCTGGACCGCCGTCAGATCGGCGCGCAGACCGGCATGGTCGGCCTCGGCGGCGCGCGCGTCGCTGGACAGTGCCTCGACGGCATCTCGACGCGCTTTCCAGTCGTCGCGGCGCACGGTGGCCGCCTTGATGGCGTCCTTCGCGGCACCCAGAGCGTCGAGGGCGGGAAAGAACGCCCTCTTTTCCGATCGGCGTGCCCCGAACAAACCATCGGCCTCCTCACGCAGGCGCGTCAGTTCGGCCGACAGGGTTTCGAGTCCGGCGCCGGCGGCGAACAGGGTACGGCCGGCGTCGCTGTCGGGGCGCAGCATGTCGTCGGCACCCGCGCGCAGGCGGTCGTGGTCGAGCGCGAACATGCGCTCCACGAACGCGCGATCGGCGCCGCCCAGAAGACCGGCGAGAACCGAGTCCGCCACCGTCCTGTCGTCGCCGTCGCGCAGCGTCTCGCGCGTTCCCTTGCGCCGACGGAGCACCATGTCGGCGCCGGCCCCCGCCACGACGCCGCCCAACAGCATGTCCTTGTAGCCGTGCGCGAAACCGTAGGGCGTCTGCGGCGGCATGCCGAACAACAGATCCTTGATCGCCTCCAGCGCGGTCGACTTGCCGGCCTCGTTGTCGCCGACCACGAGATGCAGGTCGGGCACGCGGGCGGGCAACGCGACCGACCGGTTGGTGAACTTGCCGTAGGCGAGCAGGTCGAGGCGGGCGAGGCGCACGCTCAGGCCTCCGACCCGGCAAGACGCGCCAGCAGCCACGGCGCCACGTCTTCGGCAAGCGCCGCGGCGTCGCCGGCCTCGACGCGAGCGAGTGGACCACCTTCGGCCGTCCAGTCGATCTCGTTCTTCAGCTCGGCGGGCAAGCGAGACCACAATTCATCCAGCGGCGTCTTCACGAGCGCGGCGAGTTCCGCGTCGTCGCGCGCGCCGTCGAGCATGCGCCGGAGGTCGCCCAGCGCGTCCTCGCGCCCGCGCAGTTCCGCGTCGGTCCTTGGCGGTTCGGTGGCAAGTTCGAGTTTCTCGGGCCAGACGCGGTCCCAGCCGATCGCCGAAGCGAGCGCCAGCAGCCGCTCGCGCAGACCCGCCTCGTCGCGGGCGAATTCGCCGTGCAGCGGGGTTCGTCCGGTCAGGCGCACGCGCACCGCCAGCAGACGCCCGTCGGCCTGGCTTTGCAGCGCCTCGTCCAGCGCGTCGTCGATCCGCCGACTGGCCTCCTCGACGCGCGAGACGCCGCCGATGTCGACGTCGATCCGCGCCCAACGCACCACGTCGAACGCGATGGCCTCCAGCCCCGTCACCCGCGCGTCGTCGACCGTGATCAGCGTTGCCCCCTTCGGTCCCGTCTCGCGCGCGTGACGGCCCTGGAGGTTGCCTGGAAACACCACGTGCGGATCGGTCGACAGGATCTGGCGGCGATGCACGTGACCCAGCGCCCAGTAGGCGTAGCCCTTGTTGCGCAGCTCTTCCAGGCTGCACGGCGCATAGGGCGCGTGCTCGGCGTTGCCTTCCAGGGCCGTGTGCAGCACGCCGATATTGAACAGATCGGGCAGCGGTTTGGGGTAGCTCGCGGCGAGATTGTCGGTCATGTCGCGCCGCGCGAAGCTCTGGCCATGCAGGGCGACGCCGATGTCGTCGAACCGGAATGTCTCGGGCTTGCGCGACCCGAACCGGAAGGCGTTGCCGGGCAGCGGCAGGTCGCGGGTGATGCGGTTTTCGGCGTCGTGGTTGCCGCTCAGCAGCACGGCGCGGATGCCGGCACGATCCAGCCGGCCGAGTTGCTCGACCAGATAGATGCCGGTCGATACGTCCAGCCAGTCGCCATCGTAGAGATCGCCGGCGATCACGACGAACGCAACGGCTTCGTCGATCGCATGGTCGATCAGCTTGCGGAACGCCTCGCGGGTGGCGGTACGCAACACGTCCACCGGCGCGCCGGGATAGCGCGACAGCCCGCGCAGCGGGCTGTCGAGATGGATGTCGGCGGCGTGGAGAAAACGGAACACGCGGGCGGCGCTTCGACGCGTCGATGGCGAGGCGGTTACCGCTTCTTCGCCGCCTTCTTCTTCGCCTTGGCCTTCGGGGCGGCCTTGCGCGACGCGGTCTTTGCCGCTGCCTTGCGGCGCGGCGGATCGGAGACCTCGACGATCACCTCGATCTCGACCGGAATGCCGTTGGGCAGGCTGCCCATGCCGACGGCCGAGCGGGCATGCCGGCCGCGATCGCCGAACACCTCGCCGAACCGGTCCGAGCAGCCGTTGATCACTTTGGGATGGTCGCCGAAGTCTGGCGCGGCATTGACCATGCCCAGCACCTTCACGATGCGCGCGACCCGGTCGAGATCGCCGAGCTCGGATTTCATCACCGCGATCAGGTTGAGCCCCGTCGCGCGGGCGTGCTTGTAGGCATCCGCCACCGTCGTGTCGGCGCCGACCTTGCCGCGCACCGCGCCGGGGCCTTTGCCCGACAGATAGAGCAGATTGCCGGTGCGCACGGCATTCACGTAGTTGGCGACGGGATTGCTGGCGGTGTCCAGCTCGATGCCCAGGTCCTTCAGACGCTTCTCTGTCTTCATCGCGGCGATCTCCCTCAGAGCTTCGCGACTTCGGCCAGGAAGGCGCGGATCAGCTCCGGCGATTTGACACCGCGCGAGGCCTCGACGCCAGAGGAGACATCGACGGCGCGCGCGCCGGTGGCGCGCACCGCGGCCGCCACGTTGGCCGGCGTCAGGCCACCCGACAGCATCCACGGGATCGGGATCGCCAGGCCTTCGAGAATGCGCCAGTCGAACGGCAGGCCGTTGCCGCCGGGTAGCGCCGTGTCGGTGGGCGGTGGTGCCGCGTCGAACAGCAGGCGCTGGACGCAGCTGGCATAAGTGCCGATGGCGGCCTCCACGTCGGCGCGCGTGGCGACCTTGACCGCCTTCATGATGGGTAGCTCGCAGATGTCGCGGATCACCTCGATGCGGGCGGGCGACTCGTTGCCATGTAACTGGACCAGGTCGAGCCCGTCGGCCTCGATGTAGTTGGCGAGGGTGTCGTCGGAGGGGTCGACGAACAGGCCCACCCGCAACACGTGCGGCGGCACCAGCGCCGCCAGTCGTTCGACCTCCGCGAATTCCACGTGTCGCGGCGAGGGCGGATAGCAGACGAAGCCGACGTAACGGGCGCCGCCGACGATGGCCGCCTTGACCGCTTCTTCCGTCTTGAGGCCGCAGATCTTGGCGAGAACGGCCATGGGCGATTGCCTCAGCTTTCCAGTTCGCGCGCGATCGCGAGGGCCGCGTCGCGCGGCTTGTCGGCTTGCGTGATGGGACGGCCGATCACCAGGGCGTTGGCGCCGGCCGCGATGGCCTGGGCCGGCGTCAGCACGCGTTTCTGGTCGCCGACGGCGCTGCCGGCGGGGCGGATGCCGGGCGTCACCAGCAGGAAGTCCGGGCCGCATTCGGCGCGCAGCATGGCGATCTCCAGCGGCGAACAGATAACCCCGTCGAAGCCGCTTTCGCGCGCCAGCAGCGCCAGCCGTTTGACCTGGTCGGCCGGGCCGTCGGCGACGCCGGTGGCGGCCAGATCGGCCTCGTCCATCGAGGTCAGCACCGTCACGCCGAGCAGCTTCGGGCGCACGATGTCGAGCTTCGCCGCGCAGGAGCCTGCTTCCTCGACGGCGGCCCGCATCATGGCGCCGCCGCCGCCGGCATGGAGGGTGACGTAGGTCGGTTCCAGTCCGGCGATGGCCCGGATGCCGCCGGCCACGGTGTTGGGGATGTCGTGCAGCTTCACGTCGAGGAAGAAGCCGACGCCCGACGCGCGGACCGGTTCGGGGAAGGCGTAGCGGACGCCCGGCGCGCCGTGGGCGAGGAAGAATTCGAGGCCGAGCTTGATGCCGCCGACGGCCGGGCGGTTGCCGCCGGCGATGCGGTCGATCAGGGCGGTCGCCGTCATCAGGTCGAGCGTGTCGACGGCGCAATAGATCGGATTGACGTTGGGAATGCGGCTCATGGCGGTCCGGACGGGTCGGGGGTGCAGGAACCTAGTGGACCGCCCTCCGCTTGTCGACCGGAGCGGCCCGGTCAGGCCGGCGTGAGGCGGTAGATCGCCGGCCACACCTTGTTGGCCCAGCCATCCATGCCGGCACCGGCGGCGACCGGCTGGCTGCGGTGGAACACGATGAAGGAGGGTGCGGTCTTGAGTTCCTCGACGCCGCGATAGGGGCGCAACGCGGCGGGCCAGTTCTTCGGATTGAGGGTTTCGGCCGCCGTGTTGCCCTCGACCCGATGATAGACGACGCGCCGGTACTGCGGCGATTTCATCCAGCCCAGCAGGTAGCGCTGGTCCCAGCGGCGGCAGAGGTCGTTGTCGTAGGCGGTCAGATGCACGAGGATCACGCCACCGGCGGCTGGAGCGGGCGGCGGGGTTGGCGACGGTGGCGGGGCGGCCAGCGCCGGAGTCGCGACACCGCCGGCCGACAAGGCGGCCAGGGCGTGGACGAAAGCGCGGCGGTTCATGAATGGCTCTGGAAATCCGATAGAATATCCCGCCAATATACATGAATTACCAGCGGCCTACCACCGCTTTCTCACGTCGATCCGGTAGCCGTCGGCGCGGATGGCGCAAGTCGCAGGACCAGATAACCCACCACGGCCGACAGGAGGGTGCCGGCCAGTACGCCCAGACGCAGCGGCACGGCGTGGCCGGGATCGCTCCATGCCAGGTTGCCGATGAACAGGCTCATGGTGAAACCGATGCCGGCGCAAACCGACACGCCGTAGAGCTTGAGCCAGGTGCCGCCGGCCGGCATGGCGGCCCATCCCAGCGCGATCATCGCCGCGGCGGGCAGGAAGACGCCGATCTGCTTGCCCGCGAAGAGGCCAGCGGCGATCCCGAGCGGGATCGGCTCGAGCAAACCGGACAACGACAGGCCCTCGAAAGAGACACCGGCGTTGGCGAAGGCGAACAGCGGCATGATCAGGAAGCCGACCCACGGCTTCAGCGCGTGTTCGAGCACGATGAAGGGCCGTGTTTCGGGATTGGCGGCCCGATCGCACAGCGGCAGGCAGAGCGCGACCGCGACGCCCGCCAACGTCGCGTGAACGCCGGATTTGAGCACGCAGACCCAGAGGATCGCGCCGATCAGCAGGTAGGGGCCGGTGCGGCGCACGCCCGCGATATTGAGCGCGATCAGAGCGGCGATGCAGAGCGACGCCAGTCCGAGCGCGAGCGTCGAGAGATCGGCGGTGTAGAAAATTGCGATGACCACGATGGCGCCGAGATCGTCGACGATGGCGAGCGTGGTCAGGAACAGCTTCAGGCCCAGCGGCACGCGCGAGCCACAGGCTGCCAGCACGCCGATCGAAAAGGCGATGTCGGTGGCCGACGGTATCGCCCAGCCGCGCAGGGCGACGGCGTCGCCGCGATTGAGAAACGCGAAGATTGCGGCCGGCACGACCATGCCGCCGAGTGCCGCGACCACCGGCATGGCGATGCGCGACGGTTCCGACAGCGCGCCTTCCAGTGTTTCGCGTTTGAGCTCCAGCCCGACCAGCAGGAAGAAGACCGCCATCAGCCCGTCGTTGATCCACAGCAGCACGGGCTTGGCGAGGCCGACCTCGCCGAACGTCAGGGTCAGCCTGGTCGCGAAGAACGCCTCGATGGCGGGCGCGAGCGCGGTGTTGGCCAGCAGGATCGCGACGGCCGCGACGGCGATCAGGACGAATCCGGGTGCGGCGTCGCTGGCCAGCCAGCGACCCGGCGGGGCCCCGGAACGGGGCGCAAAGAGCATGCTGGAACGACCTTAACCGATTGATTTCACGACGGAATCCGGCGCGGGCAACAAAAAACGCCCGGACCATCGGTCCGGGCGTTTCCCGTGTCGGCCGAGGGGCCGGGGTCTACTCGCGGTCGCCGATCAGCGACAGCAGCATCTGGAACATGTTCACGAAGTCGAGATACAGGTTCAGCGCGCCGAAGATGGCGAGCTTTTCCTGCACGTCGGTGCCGTAGGCCTCCGAATACTGCTCCTTGATGGTCTGCGTGTCGTAGGCGGTGAAGCCGGCGAAAATCAGCACGCCGACTGCCGATATAATGAAGCTCATCATCGAGCTCTGCACGAAGATGTTCACGATGCCCGCGATCATGATGCCGATCAGGCCCATGAACAGGAACGTGCCCATGCCCGACAGGCTGCGCTTGGTCGTGTAGCCGTACAGGCTCAACGCCGCGAAGGCCGCCGCGGTGATGAAGAACGTGCGCGCCAGGCTGGCGCCGGTGTAGCGGTATAGCAGCACCGTGAAGCCGACGCCGTTGAGCGCCACGATGGCCCAGAACACGACCTGGGCACTGCGCGTGCTCATGGTCGAGGCGCGGAACGCCGAGTAGAGGATCAGGCCGATGGGTGCCAGCACCGCGATCCAGCCGAGGATCGTCAGGCCGCCCATCATGGTGCGGCCGTTCGACAGCACGATGGTCTTGATGAACAGCGCGTTCAGCGCCGGCACCGAGAACACCAGCATCGCCACGATGCCCGACAACGCCAGGCCCGAGGCCATGTAGTTGTAGACCCGCAGCATGTGGCTGCGCAGGCCGATATCGTATTGCGCCTGGTCGATGGCCGGAGCGCCGTAGCCCGGCCGTAGAAACGAATTGTTGTCGAACTGAGCCATGCCGGACCTCCCTGGAACGGTATCAAGGCATCATATTGGCGTCAGGCGCGGATTTTTCAAGGGCTGATTGATGGATCACGGCAACCGTTTGCGCGCGAGAAGTACCGTATTTTTATGTGTTTTCGGGCCTGGCGCCGGCCGCCATCGACCCCGATGGAGGGCGGCGCCGGTCGCACCGCCACCGGCGCGCCCACGCCGGCCAGTCCCGACCTCGCGATATCCGCCTGGCCCGGACAACCTCGAATTTTACCCGGATGAAAATAGCGCCGGGGCTGGCCGCGCATCGATGTCCACGGTCGCCGAGGTTCCCGGCAGGACGATTGCACATGAACCTAAAAACAGCAGTTGGGTTTCCCGGCGCCGGAGATTTCCGGCGCTTTTTCCCTGTCCGATTGTGTGTGTCGGGTGTCAGGCCATGGCCTGGAGGCGTGGCGGAGCGCGCAACTGGCGTCCCTTGAGCCATGCC
>CAMDVZ010000046.1 GCA_945878895.1 Caenispirillum bisanense
TCGACGTACGCGTGACCTTGAAGACCGACGATGGCGCGCTGATCTACATGGCCTATCGCGGCATGCGGCACGGCCCGGCCTGGGTGCTCGACAAGCTGGCCAAGGGCGAGAAGGTCGATCCCTCGCAGTATTATTTCCGCTCGACGCCCTATTTCGAGACCGCGTCGGAGAAGTATGGATTCCTGAACCGGATCGTATCGGTCGGGGTCGGCCGCCGCGAGGCGACCGGCCCGATCTACGACGTCTTTCAGGTGCTGTAGGGCGGCAACGAAAAGGGGCGGCGAAACCCGCCGCCCCTGGTTTCGCCGACCGGTTTCCGATCAGACCGGCGCGGGCGCCATGCGGCGTTCCGGGGCGGTGGTCGACATTTCCTGCTGGATACCCTCGACCAGCGGTTCGTCCCAGAAATTCATCTCGATCTGGATACCGTCGGGATCGTGCACGAACACCTGCTGCAACGGGCGCGCCGGCACCTTGCGCAGCGTGTAGGGGATGTTGTCCTTCTTCAGCAGGTCGAGTTGCGCCGTCAGTCCGACGCAGCGCAGGGCGATGTGGTCGATGGCGCCGCTGCCGTGGTCGGAGCGTCCGCTCTCGAACACCAGATGCAGCACGGCCTGGTCGCCGGCGTACAGCCACGCACCGGGGAAGGTGAAGGGCGGCCGGTCGCCATCGCGCAGGCCGACATACTTCTCGTAGAAGCCGACGGTGGCCTTCAGATCCTTGCAGTAGACGTTGTAGTGTTCGAGCAGCGTCGCGACCATGGGGTGTCCTCCGGGGTATGAATCCGGCCGGGAGCCTAGGCAGGCCGGCGGCGGCTGTCAAAACCGGAACGTCGCGACGGAGGCATGCACGATGAGCGAAAACCAGATAATGGCCGCGGTGGCGTCGATCGCGGTGCTGGCCGCCGTGCTGGTGTCGTGGACGCGCGGCGGCGCCTCGCCCGGAGTCAACCGCACCATTCTCGGCGGCGTCGCCGTCGGTGCCGGGTTGATCGCCGTGGCGCTGATCGCCGAGAAGCTGCTGAAGTAGCGCGCTGGATCGGCGCGATCGGCGTCTGTACGATCAGTCATCGTCCGCTCCGGAGTTTGTCCATGTCCCGCGCGCTTCCGCTTCTGCCCACCACGCTGGTGGGCAGCTATCCGCAACCGGACTGGCTGGTCGACAAGGCGGTCCTGCTGGGCAGCGGGCCGCCCCGGGTTCGACTGGAGTCGGTGTGGCGCATGTCCGCCGAATTGCGCGTCGAGGCCCAGGACGACGCCGCGGTCCTGGCGATCCGCGACCAGGAACGCGCCGGGCTCGACATCGTCACCGACGGCGAGGTGCGGCGCGAAAGCTATTTCAACAATTTCGCCACCGCGCTCGACGGCATCGACATCGACACGCCGGGAGTCGTGCTGGCGCGCAATGGCAAACCGACCGAGGTACCGCGCGTGGTTGGCCCGATCCGACGCTTGCGGCCCGTGGAACTCGCGGCCGCGCGGCATCTCAGGGCCAACACCGATCGCGCCACCAAGATCACGGTGCCCGGCCCCTTCACGATGACGATGCTGGCCAAGGACGAATTCTACGGCGATCCGCGCAAGCTGGCGTTGGCCTATGCCGACGCGGTCAACGCCGAGCTGCGCGATCTGAAGGACGCCGGCATCGACGTGGTGCAGATTGACGAGCCTTACCTGTCGCCCAACGCCGAGGCGGCGCGCGGGTTCGCGCTGGAGGCGATCGATCGGGCCTTGCACGGCATCGCGGGCGAGACGGCGCTGCATCTCTGCATGGGTTACGCCTACGTGGTGAAGGCGAAGCCGAAGGTCTACGCGTTCCTGCCCGAACTGGCCGGCAGCAGCGTGTTGCAGGTGTCGATCGAGGCGGCGGAACCCGGTCTCGACATGGCGGTGCTGACGGATCTGCCGGGCAAGAAAGTGATGGTGGGCGTGTTGAATCTCGGCGATCTGGCGGTCGAAACCCCCGAGATCATCGAGCAACGACTGGCCGCGGCGCTGGACTATCTGCCGGCCGAGCGGCTGATCGCGGCGCCCGATTGCGGGTTGAAGTATCTGCCGCGGGCGACGGCGTTCGGCAAGCTGGCGGCGATGGTGGAGGGCGCGCGGCGGGTGCGGGCGCGGCTGTAGTAATTTCGGGGCGAAAAACCGGGTCGAAAAAAGGCATGCCGGCGGTCCGCGCAAGGGGCTCGATTCGCTGCGTTTTTGCCGTTTTTTAGTGCCGGAAAGCAGGTTTTCCGCGGGTCCGGAATCGGCCGGTTCGAGGCCGATTCCGGGTGGTTTCGAGGTGGGTAATTTTACCCGGACGAAATTAATTTAATTACCCGGAAATAAAATATCCGGTAATTTCGTTGCGCGACCTCAGGCGCTACCCCACACCGCGTCGGCGACCTCCACGATCAGCGCCAGCTTGCGCTTCTGCTCGTCGACGGTGAGGTTGTTGCCGTGGTGGGTGCTGGAGAAGCCGCATTGCGGGCTGAGGCAGAGCTGTTCCAGCGGCGCATGTTTTGCCGCTTCGTCGATCCGCCGCCTGAGCCAGTCCTTGCTTTCCAGCGTCGGCGTCTTCGAGGTGACGATACCGAGCACCGCGAACTTGCCCTTCGGCAGGAACCGCAGCGGCCGGAAATCGCCGGAACGCTCGTCGTCGTACTCCATGAAAAAACCATCGACGTCGACCTGCGACAGCAGCTTGTCGGCGATCGCCTCGTAGCCGCCGCGCCCGACATGCTCGCTGCGGAAATTGCCGCGGCACATGTGGGTGGTCACCGTCATGCCGGCGGGCCGCCCGGCGGTGGCGGCGTTCAGCGCCCCGATGTAGCGGTCGAGCACCCTGTCAGGATCGTCGCCTTGTTCCGTGATTCGCGCCCGCATGGCCTGGTCGCACAGCACGCAGGAATTGACGTCGTCCATCTGCACGTAGCTGCAGCCGAGCGACCCGAGGTCCTTCAGCGCCGCGTTGTAGGCGGCCCCGATATCGGCCCAGAAGGCCGCGGCGTCGGGGTAGACCGTGCCCGTCATCGCGGCCGGATTGAGGCGGTGCCGGAACATCGTGGGTGCGGGCATCGTGAACTTGGCGGTGCGCGTCGTGGTGGCTTTGAGGAACTTGAAATGCTCGCGCATGATGCCGCCGGCGGGGTAGCGCACCGTGCCGGCGACCGTGGCGGCGGGCGCCACGAAATCCTGGCCGCCGGAGAAGGGGATGACGAACTCCTCCTCGCTCGGCCTGACGCCCTCGAAGCCCCACATGAAATCGAGATGCCAGAAATCGCGCCGGAACTCGCCGTCGGTGATGCTCCGCAGCCCGACCGATTCCTGCAACGCCACCACCTCGCGGATCGCCGCGTCCTCGACCGCCCGCAACGCTTCGGCGCTCAACGCCCCGCGCTTCCACGCCTGACGCGCCTCGGCCACGGCCCTGGGGCGCAACAGACTGCCGACATGATCGGCGCGAAACGGCGGCGTGCCGCGGGCGAGGCTGGTCATGGCGTGGCGCTCCCTGTGTGCGGCCGCGATTGAACAGGGACGGGCGCCGGGATGCAAGCCATGGCGCAAGCGGTGGCGAAGGTGGCGTTGGGCGGGGCAGTTGCGGGAACATAATCTCATACCTTCCCTCGCCACCGTTGGCAGGGGAAGGTGTGCGGTTTGTTTCATCTCCCATGACTTGCGGGTGCCGCGACCCCGTTAAAGCCACGCCCGCGCCATTTCCCGCCGCAACCCTGGATAATCCTCCGCCCGACGCAAGAAACGAGGGAGCATGCGGCATGGGGCGCCGCCGACCGGAGATGGCCGAGCCGGCTGGCCACGACACGCCGCCACCGGACGCCGTCGTCGCCGCCAACGACCATCTGCTGACGGTCCTCTCGGCCGGGCTGATGGTGCGCGAGGCGAGTGCGCGGGACGGCGCGCCCGTGTGGCGCGTCAGCGGCAACACGCTGGCGCACCGGGTTCGCCTGCGCGAGGCCGGCGGCAACTGGAACCGCGTCGAGGCGGCGTGGGAATTCACCGACGGCGATCCGACGGCCGCCGTCGCCCTGGCGCTGTCGGCACCGGCGCCGGTCTCCAGCGCCGGCAACGGCCACGATGGTGCGTGCCGCGCCACGCCTGGCGCCGGTCCCGATGGCGCGCCGCGCGCCGCGCCCGGTCCCGGTCACAACCATCCGCCGCGCGCCGAGCCCGAAAAGCCTCATTACTGGGGCCATCGCCAGCGCGTGCGCGACCGTGCGACGTCGCAGGGCGTCGAGGGCTTCCAGGACTATGAAATCCTCGAACTGCTGCTGTTCTACGGCATCGAGCGGATCGACACCAAACCCGTCGCCAAGCAGCTGCTGGAGCGCTTCGGCACGCTGGGCGACGTGCTGGCGGCCGACCCCGAACTGCTGAAGGAGCACGAGATCGACCCGCGCACCCTGGTGCTGCTGCGCGCCACCCGCGAGATCGGCCGCCGACTCGCCAGGCGCGAAATCGTCGACCGGCCGGTGATCGGCTCGTGGCAGAAGCTGATCGACTACTGCCACGCGGCCATCGCCCACGAAAGCACCGAGCGGTTCCACATCCTGTTCCTCGACCGCAAGAACACGCTGATCGCCGACGAGACGCAGCAGCGCGGCACCGTCGACCACACGCCGGTCTATCCGCGCGAGGTGGTCAAACGCGCCCTGTCGCTCAACGCCTCGGCCATCATCATGGTCCACAACCACCCCTCGGGCGATCCGACCCCCTCGCGCGCCGACATCGAGATGACCAACGAGGTAAAAGCCGCCGCCAAAGCACTCGGCATCGAGCTGCACGATCACCTCGTGATCGGCCGCAAGAACCACGCGAGTTTCAAGAGCCTGGGGTTGTTGTAGAGTGGCGACACGCGACCCGTGCGCCTTTCAAAAACTCATACCTTCCCCTGCCATCAAGGGGCGCAAGCGCCCCGTAGGCGGGGGAAGGTGCCCGAAGGGCGGATGGGGGTGGGCTGCGGAACGCCCACGGCGCCCATTTTTTTCGATGTCGCCGATACGACCGCGCGAAGCGCAATCCCGTCTTCCTGCACCGCAGTCGATTGCCGCGCCACCCACCCCCATCCGGCGCTTCGCGCCACCTTACCCTCGCCTCCGGGACGCTTGCGCTCCTTGATGGCAGGGGAAGGTATGAAAGTTGCGTCGCCTCCGCCCTCTCGCCTCGCGCCCGCCGTCGTGGTCTAACTGCCCGACACCCCGCAACGAGGAACACACCGATGATCAAGTCCAGCTGGATCCTCGTCGTGACCGCCGATGTCGATGCCGACATCGAGGCCGACTGGAACGAATGGTACGACCGCACCCACGCGCCCGACGCGCTGGCCTGCCCCGGCGTGCGCAATTGCACGCGGCTGGTCGCCGAGGATCCCGCCCGCCTGCACGGCCTCGACCCGCGCGAGGGCGAAACCGGCCGCGCCTACGTCGCGATCTACGAGGTCGACGGCCCGCACGTGCAGAGCACGCGGGAGTTCATGGCGATGCGCGGCTGGGACCGCTTCGCGGGCAAGGTGCGCTCGAGCACGCGTTGCTACCGGGTGCGCGGCCAGAAGTTTCCGCCGGAATGAGCAGGCCGGGTCGGTCGTCCGCTTCGCGATCTCCGCGTTTCCCGCCCATCGCGTTTCCCGCCCGTGCGGTGACTCGTTGCCGGGCGGGCCGGGGCGCGATGTGCAAAAGCGGTGCTGGTACTGCTTGGCCCATGAATGTATATTGATCGTCATTGTTTCAATATCGGAGCATGGCCGATGGCCTTGCAGATCGCCAACCCCGTCGTGGTGGCCAAGGTCGAGCGCCTTGCCAGACTGCGCGGGATGACCAAGACCGCCGTCGTCGAGCAGGCGATCGACCGGCTCGCGGGCGAAACCGGACCCGCCGCCGACGACGGTCGCATGGCGGCGTTGCTGGCGCAGATGGATCGGGTTCCCGATCGGGCCGACGCCTTCGATCCGCTGGAGTGGGACGCGCACGGCCTGCCGAAATGATCGTCGTCGAGACCTCGGCGATCGTCGCGGTGGTCTTCAACGAGCCCGAGCGCGACGCCTTCGTGGAGGCGATCCGGAGAGCCGACAAGGCCCTGGTCAGCACGGTGTCGGTGGTCGAGGCGCGCATGGTCGCGCACGGCCGGCGCGGGCAGCGGGCGGTGGTGTTGCTGGACGATTTCCTGAGGCTGCCCGTCTTCGAGCTGGTCGCTCCGGGGATCGCCGAGATGGACGCCGCGTATGGCGCGTTCGTCGCTTTCGGGAAAGGTAGCGGCCATCCGGCCGGTCTGAATTTCGGCGACCTGTTCGGCTATGCGCTGGCCAAGACGCGCGGGTTGCCGCTTCTCTTCAAGGGCGACGACTTCGCCCAGACCGACGTGCGGCGCGTCGTGCCTGCCGCCTGATCTCATCGCCTTCGGCGATGAAAGAGGGGAGGCTGCACGCCGTCTCGTTCATGCCTTTCTCCGCCTCCGGGCCGCTTGCGGCCCTTGATGGCGAAGGAAGGTATGAAAGACGCGCATTGGGTCGGCGCCGCCGCGTGCCTGGCCTTACGGCGTCGCTGCTTTCGCGAGGTCGTAGGGTGGCTTGTGTTGCTCCGTCGGCGATAGCGTGAATATCTCGACGCCCGTCTCCGTCACGCCCACGGAATGTTCGTACTGGGCCGACAGCGAGCGGTCCTTGGTGACCGCCGTCCAGCCGTCGCCGAGGATTTTCACCTCGTAGCGGCCGGCGTTGATCATCGGCTCGACGGTGAAGAACATGCCGGGTTTCAGCACCGGGCCGGTGCCGGGGGCGCCGTAATGCAGGATGTTGGGCGCGTCGTGGAACACCTTGCCCAGGCCATGGCCGCAGAAATCGCGCACGACAGAGAAGCGCTGCGCCTCGGCGTGGCTCTGGATGGCGTGGCCGATGTCGCCCAGCCGCGCGCCCGGTTTCACCACCGCGATGCCGCGCATCATGGCTTCGTAGGTCACGTCGCACAGGCGGCGGGCGAGGATTTTCGGTTCCCCGACATGGAACATGCGGCTGGTGTCGCCATGCCAGCAATCGACGATCACGGTGATGTCGATGTTGACGATGTCGCCCTCGTTCAGGACGCGGTCGCCGGGAATGCCGTGGCAGACGACGTGGTTGACCGAGGTGCAGATCGATTTGGGGAAGCCGCGATAGCCGAGCGGCGCGGGGATGGCGCCGTTGCCGACGATGTAGTCGTGGGCGATCGTGTTGAGTGCCTCGGTCGACACGCCGGGCTTCACGACTGGGATCAGCATGTCGAGGGTGGCGGCGGCCAGCTGGCCGGCCCGGCGCATGCCCTCGAAAGCCGCCTCGGTGTGCAGCTTGATCTGGCGGTCGTCCTGACTCCAGTATTCGTCCATGGATTCCAGCGCGGCGCGGTCGGTCATGGGGCGTTATCTGGCATTCCCGCCGGCCCCCGGCAAGAGGCGCGCTGCGTTGTCGGACCCGCGGGCGGGGCCTATAAGCCGGCCAGCCCTGCACGGAGCCCGCATGTCCGATACCGCCAATCCCGCCGAGAAGCCCGCCGAGAAGATCGTCACCGCCTGCATCGTGGTGATCGGCAACGAGGTGCTGTCGGGCCGCACCCGGGACGCCAACATCGGCTTCCTCGCGGGCGAACTGGGCAAGCTCGGCGTCCGGACGATGGAATGCCGGGTGATCCCCGACATCGAGGCGCGCATCGTGGAGACCGTCAACGAGGTGCGGCGGAAGTTCGACTACGTGTTCACGACCGGCGGGATCGGGCCGACCCACGACGACATCACCGCCGACTGCATCGCCATGGCGTTCGGGGTCGGCATCTCCGAGAACGCCGAGGCAGTGGACAGGATGACCCGCTATTACGGCGAGGCGGCCCTGTTCACGCCGGCCCGCCGCCGCATGTCGCGGATCCCGCATGGCGGCATCCTGGTGGACAATCCGGTCTCGGTGGCGCCGGGCTTCCAGATGGAGAACGTGTTCACCTTCGCGGGCATTCCGCGCATCGTCGAGGGCATGTTCGGCGCCATGAAGCACCGCCTGGTCGGCGGCGCGCCGATGATCAGCCGCACCGTGCGCACCAACCAGCCCGAGGGGCTGATCGCCGAACAGCTGGGTGCCTTGCAGGGACGCTACGCCGACATCGACATCGGCAGCTATCCCGGTTTCCGCAACGGCCATCCCAGCGTCCAGCTGGTCATGCGCGGCACCGACGATGCGCGGCTCGCGGCGGCCTCCGCCGAACTCCAGGCCTTCCTCAAGGCGATGGGCGGCGAGGCGGAGGAGTTTGTCCAGTAGGCGCGGAGTGGAACCGGGGCTATCGTGAGCGCCAGCCCAGACCCAGACACGAGTTTCATCCGATGACCGCGCTGCCCGACCTGACCGCCACCGAGCTGCTGGCCGCCTACCGCGCCAGGACATTGTCGCCGGTCGAGGTGACCGACGCGGTGCTGGCGCGCATCGAGGCCTGCGAGCCGAAGCTCAGGGCGATGTACGCGTACGATCCCGAGGGCGCGCGCGAGGCGGCGCGCGAGTCCGAGGCGCGGTGGCTGGAGGGCACGCCGACCGGCGCGCTCGATGGCGTGCCGATCACCATCAAGGAGAACATCGCCACCAGGGGCGTGCCGGTGCCGATCGGCACGGCGGCGACGCCGCTGGTGCCCGCCGCCGCCGACGCGCCACCGGCGGCGCGGGTGCGCGAGGCCGGTGCGGTCATCCTCGGCAAGACCACGATGCCGGACTACGGCATGCTGTCCTCGGGCCTGTCGAGCTTCCATCCGCTGACCCGCAATCCGTGGAATCCGGCGAAAAACCCGGGTGGCTCCAGCGCCGGGGCAGGGGCGGCGGCCGCCGCCGGCTACGGGCCGCTGCATCTGGGTACCGATATCGGTGGTTCGGTGCGCCTGCCCGCCAGCTGGTGCGGGATTTTCACCCTGAAGCCCAGCCTCGGGCGCATTCCCATCGATCCGCCCTTCATCGGCCGGGTTGCGGGACCGATGACGCGCACCGTCGCGGATTCGGCGCTGCTGATGTCGGTGCTGTCGCTGCCCGACGCGCGCGACCACATGAGCCTGCCACCCGCGAGCATCGACTGGCCGGCGCTCGACGGCGTCGTGAAGGGCAAGCGGATCGGGCTGCTGCTGGACGCCGGGTTCGGTCTGCCGGTCGAACCGGAGGTGCGGGCGGCAGTCGAGGCGGCGGCGCGCCTGTTCGAGGCCGCCGGTGCCATCGTCGAACCGGTCGCGCCGATCCTCGATCGGGCGCTGTTCGACGCGCTCGACGATTTCTGGTGCGCCCGCTCGTGGAACGACATGGTGAAGCTGTCGCCCGAAACGCGGGCGCGGATCCTGCCCTTCATCACCAGCTGGGCGCGCAAGGCCGTGAAGCTGTCGGGCCTCGACGTGCTGCGCGGCGTCAACGCGGTGGTCGAGATGAGCAAGCGCGCCAACGACCTGACGATGCGCCACGACGCCATCCTGTCGCCGACCGCGCCGATGCCGGCCTACGCCGCCGAATGGCCGTGCCCGACCAACGATTCCGAACGCCCGCTGGAACATATCGGCTTCACGGTGGCGTGGAACATGGGCGAACAGCCGGCGTCGTCCATCAATTGCGGCTATACCGGCGATGGCCTGCCGATCGGCCTGCAGATCGTGGGCCGGCGGTTCGACGATGCCGGCGTGATGCGTCTGTCGGCGTGGTATGAACGCCATCGTCCGGCGCAGCGGCCCTGGCCGCTGCCCTGATTTCGCCGCCTTCGTGGCGTGGTTGGGGGAGGCGAGTACAACGGCAACGGAGGCCGGCATGGACGACAGGCCACCGCTGGGCATTCTCATGCTCGACACGCGCTTTCCGCGCATCCCCGGCGACATCGGGCATCCCGACACGTTTCCATTCCCCGTGATCCACCAGCGGCTCGAAGGCATCGGCCCGGCCGACGCCGTCAACGCGGCACCCGACAAGGCCCGCATCCGGGCCGCTCTCGCGTCGAACGCCCGCGCGCTGGCCGATCGCGGTGCCATCGGCATCACGACCAGCTGCGGGTTCCTGTCGCTGTTCCAGCAGGCGCTGGCGATGGTCTCGCCGGTGCCGGTCGCGGCCTCGGCGCTGCTGCTGGTGCCGATCATCGCCCGCACCTTGCCGGGCGGCCGTCGCGTAGGCGTGCTGACCGCCAGCCGCGACAACCTCACCGCCGCGCACTTCGCCGCCATCGACGCCTCGCGCGACACGCCGGTCGAGGGCATGTCGCCGAACGGGGCGTTCGCGGCGACCTTTCTCGCCGACGGCGAGGAGCTCGACCAAGAAGCCGTCGCGCGCGAAACCCGCGAGGCGGCGCGCCGGCTGGTCGCGCGTCACCCCGATGTCGGGGCCGTGGTGATCGAATGCACCAACCTGCCGCCCTATGCCGAGTCGGTCAGGCGCGACCTCGGGATGCCGGTCTACGACATCACCGATCTGCTGCGGATGTTTTACGCCGGGCTGACCCGGCCGCGCTGATCACTCGACGGCCGCGGTCTCGAAGTCGGCCGGCATGGTGATCTCCAGCACCTCGAAATCCTCGGAGTGGTCGATCTCCTTGTGACGGATCATCGGCGGCTGGTAGACGGTCGAGCCCTGCACCAGCTTCACTTGGCCGTAACCTTCGTACTCGAAGATCGCCCAGCCCTTGAGCACGTAGACGAACTGGAACTACAGGTCGTGCGTGTGACGCGGCGCGTCGGGGTGCTTGCCGGGCTTCGAGCGGATGACGTGGGCGCCGACCCAGCCGCCGGTCAGGTCGCGCAGGCCGAGTTCGCGATACTGGAAGAAGGGCCGCAGGCCATGGTCGGCGAAACTGTCGGGACCGAGATGGTTGACGATCCCGGGCAGTTTGGTGGGCAGAGAATCGGGCATGACGGGGCTCCGGTGGTGGACGCCGGCATCGTCGTCCGGTCCGTCGCCGGACGCAACGGGGCACGATTGCCGCGGGGCAATCGGATGAAGGCCGTTCTGGCTCCGGAGCGGTTGGTGCATCGAGGGAAGTCTTGCCGATGTCGCACCGTCCACGAGCGCGCCACTCCAGTGGCGCCCGTGGCGACCGTCCTCGATGGCCGATGCGGCGGCGAAGATGCGCCACTGGCGCTGCGCGCGCCCGGGTTTTTTCGTTTTGGCGAGGGTTTCACCGGTCCGAGACCGCCCCAACTCCCGGCGCGACGGTCACCCGATTGCCCTGCCGATCGCTGCCATACCCGTGGATATTTATCCACAGGCGTGGTATAAACTTGCGCTTTCCCGCCCCGGAGCCCGGAAAGCCATGACCCTGATCCTTCCCGCGTCGCCGGTCTCCGAAACGACCACCAACCGTCGTCGCATTCGGCTGACCTCGCACCCGCGATCCACCGGCGCGACGCAGCCCTCGCCGCTGGTCTGGGGCGCGCCGACGGCGGCCGGGCGCGGGCCGGTCGTGGCGACCCTGACGACGCCGGAGCGGCGCAACGCCATCGGCGTGCATTCGGGCTCCTACGGCATCTACCGGGCGCTGGCGGTGGCGGCGCAGACGCTCGATCCCGATCACCGGCCGGATCTGACCAACACCGCGCCCGCCGCGACGATCGGGCCGTTCGAGGGATGGCGCGACGCCTCGAAGATCGTGTCGTTCGATCCGTGGGGTCATCTGGTCTCGGAGGTCTTCGCCGACAAGCTGGCGGAAGGTTGGGACATCCGGCCGACCATCGCCATCACCAAGGCGCACGTGCAGATGCCGGAATTGCGCGACGCGGTGCTCGCCGGGCGCCTGCGGGCCGACGGCGAGGTGCTGCTGGCCAACGGCGACGTGCGGGTGACCAAGGCGGCCATCGAGCCGGTCTGGTGGCTGCCGGGGGTGGCGGCGCGGTTCGGGCTGGAGGAGGGCGAGCTGCGACGCACGCTGTTCGAGCAGACCGGCGGCATGTATCCGGAACTGGTGACGCGCCCCGACCTCGAGGTTTTCCTGCCGCCGATCGGGGGCATGACGCTCTACTTCTTCGGCGACGTGTCGAAGCTCGGCCGCCCCGAGACCCGCATCGCCTGCCGGGTCCACGACGAGTGCAACGGGTCGGACGTGTTCGGTTCCGACATCTGCACCTGTCGGCCCTATCTCGCGCACGGCATGGAAATCTGCGTCCGGGAGGCGCAGGCGGGCGGGGTCGGGGTCGTGATCTACAATCGCAAGGAAGGCCGGGCGCTGGGCGAGGTCACCAAGTTCCTCGTCTACAACGCCCGCAAGCGCCAGCCCGGCGGCGACAGCGCGGCGCAATACTTCAATCGCACCGAATGCGTCGCGGGCGTCCAGGACATGCGCTTCCAGCAGCTGATGCCCGACGTGTTCCACTGGCTCGGCATCGCCCGCATCGACCGCTTCGCCTCGATGAGCAATCTGAAATCGGGCGCCCTGCGCGACATGGGCATCGACATCGTCGAGCAGGTCGCGATCCCCGACGACCTGATCCCGCCCGACGCGCGGGTCGAGATGGATGCCAAGAAGGCCGCCGGCTACTTCACCGACGCCGTGCCCGACGGCGCCGAGCTGGCGATGGCCAAGGGCCGGGGGCTGGCGGATTGAGCGGAGGGTGATCGCGGATGGTGGATGCGTGGCCGAGCGCCGCGCCCTCAAGCGCCGGGACGGGAACTGGCCCCTCAAGCCCCATCCCTCCTTGGGCGTTAGTCTAGGGAGAAATAGAGCCCTCGAGTCCCCTTCCCCGTTGTGGGGGGAGGGAGCAAGAAGGGACACAACCGCCTCCATATTCGTGGCGCCGCGCGGAAAAACCGCGACGAGCGAATCCACTCGCAACCGTCACGGACCGAGCCGAAGGCGCGCGCCGTGACGGGCTCCGTCTCGCGCCATCTGCCCGAGGGCGCCGTCGCCTGGTTGCGCACGCCCGGGGCGATCCGCGAACGGGCGGGCGCGATCCTGCGCCATGTCGAGAACGGCGAATCGCCGTGGTTCGGGCTCGACGCCAATGGCCTGGAGGTGGCGGTCCAGGCGACGCTGCGCGTCGTGCGCGAGCGGTTTCCCGATCCGCGGTCGATTCCGTTTCATGCCCGCTGGCGGCACTTCGTGGTGGCCGGTCGCGACCGCTGGCATGCCCTCGATGCCACGCTGGACGGCGTTTCCGACGTGGAGCGCGCCCGCATCCGTGTCGAACTGGCGATCACCTCGGTGTTGCTGGACGCCGGCGCGGGTGCCGAGTGGCGCTACCGCGACGCCGCGACCGGCGAGCGTATCGGTCGTTCGGAAGGCCTGGCGCTGGCGAGTTTCGAGCTCTACCGGCGCGGCGGGTTCGCGGCCGATCCGAAACGACCCCTGCGGGCCGACGCGGCCGCGATGGAACGCTTCGACGCATCGACGCTGGCGCTGGCGTTCCAGGTGTTTCCGCACAATCCGCTGGTCGGACTGGCCGGCAGGGCGGGGCTGATCGCCTCGCTTGGCGCGACGGTGCGCGCCCGGCCTGACCTGTTCGGCGAGGAGGCGCGGCTCGGCAATCTGTTCGACGCGCTGGCGGCCCGCGCGGTCGACGGTCGCCTGCCGGCGCGGGCCATTCTGGCGGTGTTGCTGGACGCGTTTTCCGTCGTCTGGCCCTCGTGGCTGGAGATCGGTGGCATGCCACTCGGCGATGTCTGGCGCCATCCGGCGGCCCAGGCGCGCGATCTCACCGACGGTCTGGTGCCGTTCCACAAACTCTCGCAATGGCTGGCCTACTCGCTGGTCGAGCCGCTCGAGCAGGCCGGTATCGTCGTGACGGACCTCGACGACCTGACGGGCCTGCCGGAGTATCGCAACGGCGGCCTGTTCGTCGATTGCGGTGCCTTGCGCGTCAAACACAGGGAGCTGCTCGAAAGATCGTGGTCGCCCGGCTCCGAGCCGATCGTCGAATGGCGGGCCCTGACGGTCTGCCTGCTCGACCAGCTCGCTGGCCATGTCCGGTTGCATCTCGGGCTGGACGCGGCAACGCTGCCGCTGGCCAAGGTACTGGAGGGCGGCACCTGGCTTGCCGGGCGGCGGCTGGCGGCGGAACGTCGGGCCGGTGGCGGACCGCCGATCGTCATCGACAGCGACGGCACCGTTTTCTGAACGATCGCGAGGCAACAATGGATTACCCGAGCGTCACCGTCGTCGACCATCCGCTAGTGCAGCACAAGCTGAGCATCCTGCGCAACAAGGAGACCTCGACCACCAATTTCCGCCGCCTGTTGCGCGAGCTGGCACTACTGCTGGGCTACGAGGTCACGCGCGACCTGCCGCTGACCCGCCAACACATCGAGACGCCCCTGACGGCGATGGAGGCGCCCTTCATCGACGGCAAGAAGCTGGTGATCGTGCCGATCCTGCGCGCGGGTCTCGGGTTGGCCGACGGGCTGCTCGACCTCGTGCCGTCGGCCCGCGTCGGCCATGTCGGGCTCTATCGCGATCCCGCCAGCAAGGCCCCGGTCGAATATTATTTCAAGATGCCCGAGGACGTCGCCGAGCGCCTGGTGCTGGTGTGCGACCCGATGCTGGCGACCGCCAACTCCGCCATCGCCGCCGTCGACATGGTCAAGCAGGCCGGCGCCAGGCGAGTGAAGATGCTGTGCGTGCTGGCCGCACCCGAAGGCGTCGTGGCCTTCGTGGCGGCCCACCCCGACGTGCCACTGGTGGTCGCCGCCATCGACGACCGACTCGATTCGCACGCCTACATCGTGCCCGGCCTCGGCGACGCCGGCGACCGGCTGTTCGGCACGCGGTGAGGTCGGATGGAGAGGGCAGAAAGTACGCGATGGCGGGCTTTTTCGTGTCGGGAGCATCGGATCGCGGGCGTCTGAACGCGCGGCGGCGAAGAGCGATGCTCGCCGTCCCTTCCCGGTGGCTCTGGCGATCGACCCGCCGGCCCGTTACCGTCGTGGCGGGCCACCACGAAGGAGCCGATGCGATGCGATACACGACGACGGGCGTGCTGGCGCTCTGCCTGATCGCGATGCTCGCGGCGTGTTCGCCCTCTCGCGAGCGCGGCGGGCCGGTCACCACGGTGGCCGCGACCGCCGTGCCGGGTCCGGCCGCGACGTCCGTCCCGGCATCGCGCTGGCGGGCGTTGCTGGTGGCGGGGGACGACGCCAGCCCGGCTTTCGACAATGGCGTGGACGCCATGCGCGCCACGCTCCAGATGCTGGGCGTGCCCACGATCGCGGCGCTGACATCGATGCCCGAGCAGGTGGCGCCGGGGCGGGCGCTGGCGACCACGGCCAGTCTCAACGGCAGCCTGCGAGCCACCGGCGCGGTTTCCGGGGATGCCTGTCTGGTGTTCCTGACCTCGCACGGCGACACCGGCGGCCTGCTGTTGCGGCGTAGCCGGGCGCTCTACTCGCCAGTGCAACTGGAGGCGGCGCTGACCGCCGGCTGCGGCGCCGCGCCCACCGTCGTAGTGGTCTCGGCCTGCCATTCCGGCACCTTTCTGACCGATGCCATGCGCAAGCCCAACCGCGTCGTGCTGACGGCGGCACGGCGCGACCGGTCGAGCTTCGGCTGCGGCGCCGCCAGCCGCTACACCTACTTCGACGCCTGCCTGGTCGACGCCATGCAGGGCGCCACGACGTGGCGCGACGTGCACGCCCGCGCCACTTCATGCGTGAGCGATCTCGAAGGCAAGCTCGGCGCGAAACCGCCGTCGCTGCCGCAGGCGTTCTTCGGCGCCGCGGTGTCGGACTTGCGGTTGCCGGGGCGGTAGGGGGGAAGTTCCGCCGGGGTCGAATGGTGGCGAGGTTTACGGAGCCATGGACGGGAATCCCGCCGGGCGACGGCGGACACCCGAAGCGGGCGGCGAGCCGGTCGTGGCGCCCGCGCGCCCGGGACGGCGGGAGAAGCCGGCCCGCGACAACCAGAAGTTGGTGGATTCCGAGATCGCGAGCCGGTTATCGTGGCGAGGATCCCGGAGGCCACATGGGCTACGACCTTGAGTTTCACGGCGGCCGAACGCGCGGGCTGCGGCGTGCCGCATTCGAGGCGTGGTTCCGCGACCGGCCAAACTACATCGCGGCCGACGACGGCGCGGCGGCCTACGAAAACGACGATACCGGCGTGTATTTCCGGTTCGAGTTCCGGCCTCGCGACGATGGCCCGCGGCCCCTGCCGGTGGCGTCGTTTCGCATCAATTATGGTCGGCCGCATGTTTTCGGCCTGGAGGCGGAACCGGAACTCGCGGCTTTCGTCGGCCATTTCGGCTTCGCCGTCGACGATCCGCAGATCCATGGCATGGGCTACGGTCGGTACTCCCGCGAGGGGTTCCTTCGCCCCTGGAATCACGGCAACGCGTTCAGCTACGAAACCGTCGCGGACGGCGGCTTCGTCCATGGCGACCACTGCCTGCCGGCGGCCACGATCGGGCGGGTGTGGCGGTGGAATTTCGGCCGCTCGACGTTGCTGGACCGGCGCGACGGCGCGCCCTACGTGCCCACGATCATGTACGTCGAGCACGCGGGGAAGCCGGTGACCTGTGGCTGGTGGCAGGACGGATCGCGTACGGTGTTTCCGGAAACCGAATACATCGTGGCGTGTCGCGGCAATCCGGCGTCGGGCGACGCGGATGCCCGGCATCTGACGCTCGTGCCCTTCGCCGATCTGTTGCCCCTGCTGGGCGACCATGGCACCAGGTCGATCAACGGCCTGACATGCCGGGTGCCGCCGGGAGGCGAGCCGGGCGAGGCGGTGTTGCGCTGGTTCCGGAATCTGGTGCCGGCGGTGGACGATCTTCGGCCCATCCCGTTCGAGACCGTCCTCGACGAAGAGACGATGCAAGCGGCGCGGGAGAGGCTGCGCCGCCGGAAGTAGGGGCCGCGACGGATTGCCGTCGCCATCGACGACGCTTGAAACCGATCGCGTCGCGCGCCGCCGGATCGCCTTGATGTGGAGTAGGTCGAATGGGCTACGAACTGTACTTACACGGCGCGCCGGGCGAATCGCTCCGGCAGGGCGACTTCGAGTTCCACTTCGCGGAGCGTCGCTTCTACGCCAGGGACGACGAGGTCACCTTCGCCTACAGCAACCATTTCACCGGCGTGGATTTCCGGTTCGAGATCATCGCCCTCGAGGGGCGGCTCGGTCCGGTTGTCTGCTTCGCCATGAACGTGTTTCGTCCGGGCTTCTTCGCGCTCGAGGCGGAGCTGGAGGTCGCCGCCTTCCTCGCGCATTTCGGCTTCGACATCGACGATCCGCAGACCGAGGGCATGCGCGCCGGTCCCTACACGCGCGAGGGGTTCCTGAAATCGTGGAACGGCAGCAACGAGGTGTCGCACGGCCTCGTCATCGGCAGCGGCTTGCCGGTACCGGTGCGAACGCAACCAACGGCGGTGTCCGAACACATCTAGCAATGGAACTACCACAGCCCGGTGCCACTCAGTCCGCGCGACGGCGAACTCGACTATCCGTCGATCTACCACGTCGAGCGGGACGAGCGGGCCGTGACCGTCGCGCAATGGTACGACGGACTGCCGACGGTATTGCCGGAGGTCGAGTACGTCCTGCTCGTGCGCAAGGAACTCGCGACGTCGGGGGCCACGGAAACCGAGTTGAAACTGGTGCCATTCGACGAGGTGGCCTCCCGACTGGCAGGCTACGAGAAGCGCGCCATCGAGGGCATGCCCTGTCTGGTTCCACCCTCGCTCGAACCCGTGCCGGCCATTCTCGACTGGTTCCGGACCCTGACGCCCGACGCCGAGCGGCCCACGGGCATCCGGCCCGAATCGCTGCTCGACGCCGAACTGGTGGAGAAAGCACGCGCCGGCCTTTGCCGCATGGAAGGCGAATTGTCGGTCACGGCGGTGCCGATGAAGTGAGCGGCAGTGCGATGCGGAAGCGACGCACGGAGGCGATACAACCGCTGTGTCATCCCGAGAGGCTGTGACTTTTTCCTGGCGCCGGCAATGGCGGCCTGATTCACTGTCGGTCGAGGGAGATTTCCATGCCCCAGACCGCTGCCAGCCTCTTCGACGAGCTGCCCGAGCAAGCCGTGCCGGCGCGCGACC
>CAMDVZ010000047.1 GCA_945878895.1 Caenispirillum bisanense
AAACAGACCCTGATCGAGGAAGTCGCCGCATGGGAGCACGAGCGCAATACCAACCACGCCAAGGCGAACTGGCAATTCACGACCCAAAACGCCCGCATCAAGCTCAAGCACCTCTACCCTTCAATCTGAACGAATCGGGCGACTAGTCCAGACATTCTCTCAAGTCCGGCGCGATATCGCATTGGCTTGGCCGATCCGTCGAAGCGGAGGGAAAGATGCGCTGAGAATCCAACAGCGCCGTGCTCGCCCTTGTGAGCTCGCGTAATCTTCCGATTGCGCCTATCGATAATCGCTGGATCGCTCTCGGCTGCATCACCGAGATTTAGCAGTATGTCGCACCCTTCATCGTCAATTTCCATGTCTTGAATGTAGATGGCATTGTACGGACGCTTTTTTGCTGCGTCCAAAGTCTCTTGATCCAAATTTTCCGCATCCAATTCTTCGAGCCGTGTTACTGCACGACCAGCCTTTCACTCCTGGTAGATAATCTTGGCGACCTCCTTAAGGGTAACAATGCCCCCCCTTTGGGAATTGCGGCTACCTCAAGATTGAACACAAGGACCTAACGTTCGAATCCACTCGGCATTACGCGCTCTCCCAGATTTGTAATAACACTCCTACAGTGGAGCGATGTTTTCAATCGCTTCTGCCTTTTGAGGCTTAGGTGAGCGGACGCTCCGCATGTGCACCTGGGTCGTTATTGCCCGTTCCCGACCTCCTGCTTGCCTATTGAACGTAGACGCGCCCCTCTCCGTCCGCCTACGCTACGTCCTGTGATCAACCAGAGACGCCCACGAGGAAACCATGGCTGACCTTGAAATCATCGGCATTCCCTTCTCGAACTATGTCCGCTCGCTGCGCATGATGTGCGAGGAGAAGGGCGTGCCCTACACGCTCGTGCCGGAAATGCCGCACAGCGCCGTCGTCTCGGCGATCCATCCCGCCGGCCAGGTGCCGTGCATGCGGCACGGCGACGTGACGCTGTTCGAGAGCAAGGCGATCGCCAGCTACATCGACCGCGCCTTTCCCGGTCCGAAGATGATCCCCGACGATGCCGTCGGTGCCGCCAAGGTCGAGCAGTGGGTGTCCTACGGCAACGTCAAGGTCGACCGCTGGATCATGCGCGAGTTCGTGGTGCCTTCGGTGTTTTTCGACAAGGCCAAGGGCCCCGACACAGCGAAGATCGCCGCCGCCGTCCCCGAGATGGACAAGTGCGCCAAGGCGCTCGATGCCGCGCTCTCCGCCACCGGCCATCTGGTCGGCAGCGGCGTCACCTACGCCGATTGCAACGTGGTGCCGATGCTGGCGACCGCGCAGCAGTTCCCGCAGGGCAAGGAAGTGCTGGCGAAGTATCCGGCGCTCACCGCCTACATCGCCGCGATGACGGCGCGCCCGTCCTTCACCAACACGGCGCCGCCGCCGCGGAAGTAGGGGCGGCGAGAAGCGGCGTGTGCGTCGCTTCTCGCGCTTCCATGGTCAACCGCGATCGGAACGCATCTCTTCTCATACCTTCCCTCGCCAACGGCGGGGGAAGGTGCCCGAAGGGCGGATGGGGGTGTGTTTGCCAAGATCGCGCCGCGTAGAAACGAGAAGGGGTTGCGCTTCGTGCGGTTGTATCGACGACGGAACCAATCGGCGGCGCCGTGCTCGCTGAGCCACCCACCCCCATCCGCCCTTCGGGCACCTTTCCCCGCCGTTGGCAGGGGAAGGTATGAAAAGGGGCGTCGTGGCCAATTTCATCCGGGTAAAATCCGTCGGCCTTCCGGCATCCGGATATCCCGAGTTTCATCCGGGTAAAACCCCGAACCCACCGGACCATCCAGGAGACACGCCATGAAAGATTTCGCGGGCAGGATCGCCGTCGTCACCGGCGGCGGCACCGGCATGGGGCGCGAGATCGTGCGCCAGCTGGTGGCCGAGGGTTGTCATGTCGCGATGTGCGACGTTTCGGCCACGGCGATGGCCGAAACGGTGCGGCTCTGCCGCGCCGATGGCCTGCCGCAGGGCCTGCGGGTCACCACCCACGTCGCCGACGTGTCGGTCGAGGCGCAGATCCAGCGTTTCCAGCGCGAGGTCGCCGAGACCCACCTGACCGACAAGATCCATCTGCTGTTCAACAACGCCGGCATCGGCGGCGGCGGCAGCATGATCGTCAATAGTCGCGACGAATGGGAGAAGACCTTCAACGTCTGTTGGGGCGGCGTCTACCACGGCACGCGCGCGTTCCTGCCGATGATGCGCAACGCCGACGCCGGCCACATCGTCAACACCAGCAGCATCAACGGCTTCTGGGCGTCGGTCGGCCCGAGCACGCCGCAAACCGCCTACGCCGCGGCCAAGTTCGCGGTAAAAGGCTTCACCGAGGCGCTGATCACGGATCTGCGGATGAACGCGCCGCACATCAAGTGCTCGGTGGTGATGCCCGGCCACATCGGCACCTCCATCGTGTCGAACTCGCGCAAGGTGCAGAGCGGCAACGAGTCCGACGACATGAACGCGCTGGAGCTCCGCCAGGCGCGCAACCGCATCGCCTCGATGGGGATCGACGCCGCGGCGCTGACCGACGCGCAGGTCCAGGCTGTCGTCGTCGACCGGGCGAAGCGCTTCCTGGAAGAAGCGCCGACAAGCGCCGTGCAAGCCGCGAAAATCATCCTCGACGGGGTGAAGGCCGGCCGGTGGCGCATCCTCGTGGGCGACGACGCCCAGCGCATCGACGAGCGGGTGCGGGCGACGCCGGAGGAGGCCTACACGCCGGAATTCTTCCAGAGCTTCGCGGCCGAGGTGGGGTGGAAGGTCGGGCGATAGGGCGACGCCGGGCGGGCAGCAGATATCCCACGTGAACATGACAATGCCGGCCGCGGGCGCCTGTCGAGCGCTCGCGGTCCGTGTGGTGCGGGGCTGCGGGGTTGCGGGTCGGTTTTCGAAGCGTCCGGCTCCAGCGGGTTTCACCGGGGCGCGTTCGTGGAGCATGTCGGGAAACAGTAGATCAAGTCTGACCTGACGTCAATCGAAATTAATCAATTCAATAATAATACAGAACGATAGACCGGCACCAAGAGGAGCCGTTTCCCTTCCCCCGCCAGCGGGGGAAGGGAGGGTTTCCGGATAGATGATGTATAAACATCCTCGTCACGCCGTCACGCCGCCATCCGCCACGAACTCCGCGCCCGTCGAGAAGGACGAATCGTCCGACAGCAGGAACACCACCATCTTCGCGATCTCCTCGGCGCGGCCCAGCCGTCCCATCGGGTGCAGGCTTTCGAGGAACTGGCGGCCAGTCATGTTGTCGATGGTGGTGGCCAGCCGCGGCGCGATCATCGGGGTGTCGATGTAGCCGGGATGCACGGAGTTGCAGCGGATGCCGTAGCCGTGCTGGCCGCAATGGATGGCGACGTGCTTGGTCAGCAGCCGCACCGCGCCCTTGCTGGCGGAGTAGGCAGGCGTGGTGGGCTGGCCGCGCAGACCGAGGATCGAGGAAATGTTGACGATCGAGCCGCCGCCGGTGCTCTTCATCGCCAGCACCGCGTGCTTGCAGCCCAGCGCGACGCCGAGGCCATTGATGCGGTAGACGCGCTGGAACTCCGCCAGCGTGCAGGCCTCGATGCTGGCCGCGACGCCGACGCCGGCCCCATTGAGCAGGCCGTCGAGCTTGCCGAAGCGGGCGATGGTTTTCGCCACCGCGTCGATCCAGCTGGCTTCGTCGGTGACGTCGAGGCGCACGAACAGCGCCTTGGCGCCGAGCTCCGCGGCCAGTTTTTCGCCGGCTTCGACCTGGAGGTCCGCGACGACGACGTTGGCGCCCTCGTCGATGGCGATGCGGGCGGTGGCGGCGCCGATGCCGGAGGCACCGCCGGTGAGCAGCAGGGTTTTTCCATCAAGGCGCGGCAAAGAGCGTCCTCCTCTGCACACCCGAGGTGATGCCGCCGTCGGCGACAAGCTCGGAGCCGGTGACGAATTTCGAGCGATCGGAGGCGAGGTAAAGCACCGCTTCGGCGATGTCGCCGGGCTCGCCCATGTGGCCGATCGGGTGGCGCGAGCCGATGAAATTCTTGCCGGCCTCGTGGCCGACCATTTGCCAAAGCGGATTGAAGATCGGGGTGTCGATGCCGCCGGGATGCACGGAGTTGCAGCGGATGCCGTTGCGCTCCTGGGCGCACCAGGCCGCCACGCTCTTGGTCAGCAACCGCACCGCGCCCTTGCTGGCGGTGTAGGCGAAGGGGCCGGCCGAGCCGATCAGGCCGGCGATCGAGGAGATGTTGACGATGGCGCCGCCGCCTTCGGGCTTGCGCACGGAGGTCGTTTTCATCGCGCCGATGGCGTGTTTGCAGCCGAGGAAGACGCCGTCGAGATTGATCGCGTGGGTGCGGTCCCACAGCTCGACGGTGAAATCCTCGACGCTGTTGGTGCCGCCCGAAATGCCGGCGTTGTTGACGAGGATGTCGAGCCTTCCGTGGCGCGCCAGCACGGCCGCCAGCAGGGCTTCCCATTCGGCTTCGACGGCGACGTCGAGCTTGTGGAACCACGCCAGCGGGCCGATCTCGCGTGCCACCCTGGCGCCGAGATCGTCCTGGATGTCGGCGACCACGACGGAGGCGCCGTGGCGGGCGAGCAGGCGGCAGGTGGCGTCGCCGATGCCCGAGGCGCCGCCGGTCACGATGGCGACCTTGCCGACCAGGTCCTCGCTCATGCGCTTGTGTCCGTCATCGCGTGTTCCTCACATCGCCGTGCAGCCGCCGTCGACCACCATCTCGGCGCCGGTCGTGAATTTCGATTCGTCGGAGGCAAGGTACAGCACCATGTAGCCAATGTCGTTGGGCTCGCCGATCTTGCCCATCGGCACCATGCGCCGCAGCCGTTGCATCGCCTTTTTGGGGTCGGGATCGGCATCGATTCCTTCCTGCACCATCGGGGTGTCGATGAAGGCGGGATGCACGGAATTGCAGCGGATGTCGTAGCCTTGGCGGGCGCAGTGCAGCGCCACGCTCTTGGTCAGCAACCGGACCGCGCCCTTGGAGGGGCTGTAGGCCGCCATCTGCCAGCCGCTGACGAGGCCCGCGACCGAGGAGATGTTGACGATCGAGCAGGGCTCGCCGTTGGCTTTCATTACGCGCACGGCGTTCTTGCAGCCGAGGAAGGTGCCCTCGGCGTTGATCGCCATCATGCAGCGGAACTGCGCCAGGGTGACGTCCTCGATCGAGCCGTCGGGGGCGGCGATGCCGGCCGAATTCAGCAGGATGTTGAGTTTGCCGTGGCGTTCGACGACGGTGTCGACGGCGCGCGTCCAGCCAGCCTCGTCGGTGACGTCCAATTCAATGAACAGCGCGCCGTGGCCGATCTCGGCCGCCGCGGCGTTTCCGCGGTCCCGCTGCACGTCGGCGATCACGACCTTCGCGCCCTCCGCCGCCATGAGTCTGGCGCTGGCCAGCCCCAGCCCCGACGCGCCGCCGGTTAGCAACGCTACTTTGTTCGCCAGACGTCCAGCCATCGTGCCCTCCAGTGTGTTCTTTTGTCGGCTTCAGAACGGTTCGTCGAGAAACCGGCCGACCAGTTCGTCCGCCCGCGCCCGGTCCGCGAACATCAGGTGCCGGGCGAGGTTGCGGGCCGAGGAGGCGAGGTAGAAGCGCTCGTACTGCTCGTTGCGGCTGGCGAGCGCGCTACCCGCGAAATCCCAGCCCAGCCGGAACGTCCTGATCCGCCGCTCCGCCGCCATTCCCCTGGCGCCCGGCAAGTACAGGTCGATCAGCGGCCGCAACTCCGGATCGGCCAGCTGTGCGGCGGTCGGCGTGGCGAAGACGTTGTGCGAGCCGATCAGGCGGACGATCTCGTTCACGCGCGGAAACCAGACCGGCAGCATCGAGCGTAGCGCGTGCAGGGGCCGTACGTCGGGCGTCCACATCCCTCCGGGCCATTCGCGCGCACCTTCTTCGGCGGCAACCAGGGCGCAGCGGGTGAACTCGGCGTAGCTCCATATCTCGCCGATCGCCTGCATCGTGGCGGGATCGGCGGCGTTGATCGCCTCCGCCATCCGCAGCGCCAGGCCCCACGCGAACTCGAGCTTGGTCGCGGCCCGGATCATGGTCTGCTGCATGATGTTGGGCGACCAGCTGGTCTTCATGACCGCGTTGTAGGTCGCGAGGTTCGCATCGATGAACACGCGGTCGCGCGGGATTTCGACGTCGTCGAAAATCACGAAAGCGTCCTGCTCGTCGAAGCGCGACGACAGCGGATGGTCGAACCGGCTGGTGCCAGCCGACACGCTGTCGCGGCAAAGGAATTTCAGGCCGGGCGCGCCCATCGGGATGCAGAACGCGAGCGCGTAGGCGTCGGCACCCGGCGGCAGGGGCGCCGCGGGATAGACCGCCAGTTCGTCGGCGAAGGGCGCCAGGGTCGCCAGCACGCGCGCACCACGCACGACGATCCCGTGTTCGGTTTCGCCGACCTTGCGCAGCGCCTGCTCGTTGCCGGCCTGCGGCGCGTCGCCGGTGGCCTTGTCGACGGTTGGCTGAACGATGGTGTGGGTGAGCGAGAGATCGTTCCGCCGCAGCATCTTCTGATACGCGATCAGCCGTTCGGCACCGGCCTCGTTGCCCGCCACGCCCCATTCGTCGGGCCTGCCGGCGAAACCCGCGTAGGTGACGTTCATGTAGTCCGGCGTGCGGCCCATCAGGCCGACGGAGAAGTCGGCGACGCGGCGTAGCGCGACCGCTCTCGCGCGCAGGCCTTCGCGCGAGCGGGGGATGACGTGGCTGCTACCGATCGGCTCGCCGGTCTCGGGATCGGGCGCCAGGCATTCCCCGGCATGGGCATGCTGGAGATCGTAGACTTCGGCCAGCGCGTGCGCGGCGCCGGCGAGGGCGGGGTGATCGACGACGTCGGCGATGCGTTGCCCGTCGACCCATACGGCGCGCGGTCCGCGCAAGCCGGCCAGAAACTGCGCCCCTGTACGAGCCGGCATCGTGTCGATCTCCGAAAGTGAATCCAGATATCGTGAATCCGCGCGATCCGGCGGATGAGTTCAAACGCCCTACGCCACGGCGTCGCGAAAAGGCCCGGACGTTGCCGTCCGGGCCATTCTCTTCGGTGGTGGTTGGCGGGCTCCGTCCTAGAAGCCGAGGCCTTCCTTGACGACGACCCAGCGGCCGTCCTTGACGATGTGGACCTGCGTGATCGTCGTCGCCAGATGGTTGGTCGTCGAGAACTTGGTTGGCGGCGATCCGAAGATGTCGCGGAACTCCTTGCCCGACTCCAGCGCCGCCAGCATCTTGGCGCCGGTGAGGTCCTTGCCGGCCAGCTCGGCGTAGAACGCGAACGTGGTGATCACGTTGTGGCCGATGACGGCCTGCGTGTTGGGCTCCGAACCGTTGGTCTTGTAGTAGGAGTCGGCCCAGATCTTGACCTTGCCCTTGGCGGTGTCGCGATAGGGGATCTCGACCGCCGAGATCGAGTACATGCCCTCGACCAGTTCCTTGCCGAGGGCGGGAATCTCGATGACGTTGGTGGGGGTGGCGCCGAGCCAGACCGGCGCGAAGCCGAGCTTCTTGGACTCGGCCATCAGTCCGATGGTCTCGCGGATCACGGTGCCCATGAGCACGAGATCGCAGCCGTCGGCCTTCATCTTGGCGGCCTGGGCGCTGAAGTCGGAGGCGCCGCGCTTGTAGGTGGTGACCGACGCGGCCTTGAGGCTCATGGCGGTCAGCTGCAGGGTGAAGCCGTCGAATACGTTCTTACCGTATTCGTCGTCCTGGTACATGATGCACACGGCCTTCGGCTTCTTCAGCTCGATCATGTACTTGAGGCCGGCCCGCGTGCTCTCGACATAGGGCAGCAGGTTGTTGAACTTCAGGCGCTCCTGCGGCTTGGCGGGGTCGAACTTGAAGGTGAATTCGGCGGCCGTCAGCGGGAACAGCTGCAGGACGCCGGCGTCGAACAGGATGTCCTGGGCCGCGAGCACGGTCGGCGAGCCCATCGGCCCGACCATCGCGAAGATCTTGTCCTTCTCGATCAGCTTCTGCGAGGCGAGCACGGCCTTCTTGGGGTCGTACTGGGTGTCCTCGGCGATCAGGCGCAGCTTGCGGCCATGGATGCCGCCCGCGGCGTTGATCTCCTCCACCGCCTGCTTCATGCCGGCGTAGACGGGAACGCCCCATACCTTGATCGGACCGCTGAGATCCTGGTGGGTGCCGAGCACGATCTCGGTCGCCGTGACGCCCTGGTTGGTCACCCGGGTCTGGGCCATGGCGGGCGTCGCCGCCAGCCCGAAGGCCGCGCCCAGCAGGGCCGCCTTGAATGCGGAAAGCTTCATTGGTCGTTTCCTCCGTTGTTCGCGCCCGGCCCCGGACTTCGCGAGGGGGCGGGCGCCTGCCGTCCCCGGGGTCTTGTGGTTGCCCCGCCGCGTCCACCATAGGACGCGGCGGGGAGCAAAGGGAAGTCGCCGCGTCAGGCCGCCTTGTACATGGCGTCGATCTGCGGCGCGTATTTCTTGTTCACGAACGTGCGCTTCAGCTTCATCGTCGGCGTCAGCTCCGCGTCCTCGGCCGTCAGCTGCTGCTCGATCAGGAAGAACTTCTTGATCGTCTCCACGCGCGCGAAGTTTGCGTTGACCTTCTCGATCTCGGTCCAGATCAGCTCCTGCACTTCTTTCGCGCGGCACAGGCTGACGTAGTTGGTGAAGGGAATGTCGCGTTCCTGGGCGAATTTCTCGACGTTCTCCTGGTCGATCATGACCAGACAGGTGAGGAAGGCCCGCTTGTCGCCGACCACGACGGCGTCGGAAATATAGGGAGAGAACTTCAGCTGGTTCTCGATCTCCGAGGGCGTGATGTTCTTGCCGCCGGCCGTGATGATGATGTCCTTCATCCGGTCGGTGATCTTCACGAACCCCTCGTTGTCGATCGAGCCGACGTCGCCGGGGTGCAGCCAGCCGTCCTTGTCGATCGTCTCGGCGGTTTTCTCGGGCTGGTTCAGATAGCCCATGAACACGAAGTCGCCCTTGATCAGGATCTCGCCCTGCGGCGAGATCTTCACCTCGCCCCACGGCACCGACTTGCCGACCGTGCCAAGCTTGATGTTGTCGGGCGGCATGATGGTGGCGATGCCGCAATTCTCGGTCTGGCCATAGACCTCGTACATGTTGATGCCGAGCGCCAGATACCAGCGGATGAGCTCGGGCGCGATGGGAGCGGCGCCGGTGAAGGCCATCTGGCAGCGATCGATGCCCAGCATCTTGCGGATGTTGCGCAGCACCAGCCAGTAGGCGGCCTGGAACGCCAGTCGATCGAGCGCGCTCGCCGGTTTTCCGGCCAGCCTGGCGTCGGCCACGCGGTAGCCGACCGCGATGGCGCGCTCGTAGGCCCAGCGCTCCAGCGGCGTGGCGTCCTTCAGGGCCAGCGTGATCGCGGAGTAGAATTTTTCCCACACCCGCGGCACGGCGAGAAAGGCGGTCGGCTGCACTTCGCGGATGTTGTCGGGGACGGTTTCGGGGCTCTCGGCGAAATTCATCGTCGAGCCGATGGCGACCGAATAATAGTAGCCGCCGAGGCGCTCGGCGACGTGGCACAACGGCAGGAACAGCAGGCGCTCGTCCTTGCCTTCGACGGGATAGAAGTCCAGACCGTGCTTCATCTGGTAGGTAACGCCGCCGTGGCTGTGCATGGCGCCCTTGGGCGGACCGGTCGTGCCCGACGTGTAGACCAGGATCGCGAGATCGGCGGGACCGCGCGAGGCGATCATCTCCTCCCACAACCCTTCTCGACCTGCCATGTGCCGGCGGCCCAGCTCCACGAACTCGTCGAGCGAGAGGACCATCGGATCCTTGAAATCCCGCAGTCCCTCCATGTCGAACACGATGATCTTCTGCAGGGTCGGGCAGCGGTCGCGGATGTCGAGCGCCTTGTCGAGCTGCTCGTCGTCCTCGACGAACAGCACGCGGGTGCGGGAGTCGCTCGCGAGGTACTCGACCTGTTTGGCCGAGTCGGTGGGATAGATGCCCGAGGATACGCCGCCGGCGCACAGCACGCCCATGTCGACGTAGAGCCATTCCGGCACGGTGTTGCTCAGGATCGAGGCGACGTCGCCGGGCCGGAAGCCGATGGCGTCGAGCGCGTAGGCGATCTCCTTCGAGCGCTCCAGCCAGCCGTTCCAGCTGACGCTGTTCCAGACGCCGTAACGCTTCTCGCGCAGCGCGGTGGCGTCGCCGCGGGTCGCCACCGCGAGCAGGAAGCTTCGCGGCAGCGTCTCGCCGACGGTCAGGATCGCCGATTGCGCCATGGTCCGGTCTCTCCCTGGTCGCGACGCCTCAGCGCCACGTCTTCTTCTTCTTCCAGCGCCGTTCGCCGCGCGCGCCGTGGTCGGACGCCCCGAGATAGAACTCCTGGATGTCCTTGCTGCCCAGCAGCTTCTCGCAGGTGTCGTCCATCACGACGCGGCCGACCTCCAGCACGTAGCCGTAGTCGGCGGTCTCCAGCGCCATCTTCGCGTTCTGTTCGACCAGCAGGATCGAGACGCCCTGTTCGGCGTTGACGCGGCGGATGATGGCGAAGATTTCCTTCACCAGCAGCGGCGAGAGTCCGAGCGACGGTTCGTCGAGCAGGAGCACCTTGGGCCGGTTCATCAGCGCGCGGCTGATCGCCAGCATCTGCTGCTCGCCGCCCGACAGCGAGCCGGCGGGCTGGTCGATGCGTTCCTTCAGGCGCGGGAAGTAGCCGAACACCCGCTCGATGTCCTGCGCCACGCCGTCCTTGTCGGTCCGCAGATAGGCGCCCATCTGGAGGTTTTCGCGCACCGAGAGGAACGGGAAGACCTCGCGGCCTTCCGGCACGTGGCTGAGCCCCAGCCGCACGATCTTGTCGGCGTCCATGCGCTGGATCTGATTGCCTTCGAGCTCGACGCTGCCCTTGGCCGGATCGAGCACGCCCGAGATCGTCTTCAGGATCGTTGTCTTGCCGGCGCCGTTGGCGCCCAGCACCGTCACGATCTTGCCGCGCGGCAGCGCCAGGCTGACGCCGCGGATGGCCATGATCGGGCCGTAGTAGCTCTCGACGTTGCTGACTTTCAGGATCGGTTCGTCGCTCATCGCTCGCTCCGCTCAGGCGCCGAGATAGGCGGCGATGACGTCTGGATGGTTCTGCACCTCGGCCGGCGTGCCGAGCGTCAGTACCTTGCCGTAGTTGAGCGCCAGCACGCGATCGGACACGCGGTTCACCAGCGACATGTCGTGCTCGACCATCAGCACCGTGATGCCGAGTTCGGTCCGGATGTCGCGGATCCAGAACGACATGTCGGTGGTTTCCTCGACGTTCAGGCCGGAGGAGGGCTCGTCGAGCAGGATCAGCTTGGGTTCCGAGCACAGCGCGCGGGCCAGTTCGACCACCTTGCGCACGCCGTAGGGCAGGCCGGCGATGATCTTGTCGCGGTAGGGCTGGAGGTCGAGGAACTCGATGATCTCCTCGACCATGTGGCGGTGCGCCTTCTCGGCCGCGCGCACCGAGGGCAGGAACAGCATCTCCTGCCACAGCTTCGTCTTGGTGTGGCAGTGGCGGCCGACCAGCAGGTTGGCGAGCATGGAGGCGTTGTCGAACAGCTCGATGTTCTGGAAGGTGCGCGCGATGCCGAGCCTGGCGATCTCGTGCGGCGCCAGCTCGGTGATGTCGCGGCCCTCGAAATAGAGCCGGCCGGAGGTCGGGTTGTAGAGGCGCGAGATGAGGTTGAAGATCGAGGTCTTGCCGGCGCCGTTGGGGCCGATGATCGTGAATATCTCGCCCTTCTCGATCTCGAAGCTCACGGCGTCGACCGCCACGAGGCCGCCGAAGCGCAGGGTGATGGCGTCGACCTTGAAGTAGCTCACCGGTTGCGCTCCGACTTCACGTAGGTCTTCTGCCGCTTGAAGGTCGCCTTCTTGTAGAGCGGGAACAGCTGGAAGAAGAGCTTGATCTTGAGCCAGCGACCATAGAGGCCCAGCGGCTCGAACAGGATGAACATCATGATGATCAGGCCGTAGATCGCGCCCTTCATGCCGGCCATGCCGAAGAACCGGCCCGCGGCGCCCGGCAGTCCGTCCTTGAGCTCCGTCAGCACCGGATCGATCATCACCATGAACACCGCGCCCATGACGGCGCCGTGCAGGCCGAACGCGCCGCCGATGATGATCACCATGATGAACTCGATGGAGAGCAGCAGGGTGAACATCTCGGGACTGATGAAGGACATCTTGTGGGCGAACAGGGCGCCCGCCAGGCCGGTGATGGCGGCGCTGATGGCGAAGGACTTCACCTTGTAGCCGGCGAGGTCGATGCCCATGCTCTTGGCCGCCGTCTCGCTGTCGCGGATGGCGATGAAGGCGCGCCCCGTGGGCGAGCGCAGCAGGTTGAGCGCCACCACGAGGACGCCCACCAGCGTCAGCAGGGTCAGGACATAGAACGCCGCGCCGTCGCGCGGCATGACCCAGCCCAGGATGTCGAGCGCCTTCACCCGCATGCCTTCGTTGCCGTGGGTCACGCTCTCCCAGCGCGCCAGCACTTCCTCGACGATCAGGCCGAAGGCGATGGTGGCGATCACCAGATAGATGCCGTGCAGGCGCAGGGCGGGGAAGCCGACGATCACGCCGATTCCGCCGGTGAGCACGGCGGCAAGCGGGAAGTAGACGACGAAGGGGATCCCCTTCGACTGCATGTAGCCGGCGGTGTAGGCGCCGATGGCGAGGAAGGCGGCATGTCCGATCGAGGCCTGTCCCGTGAAGCCCGTCAGGATCATCAGCGCCACGCCGACGATGGCGTAGATGAAGACGAACACCATCTGGCTCTGGAGATAGGAACTGAGCACGAAGGGCGCCAGCGCCAGCAACGCCAGCAGCACGCCGTAGGACCAGACGTAGCCGCCGTGTTTGACGATCCGGATATCCTGGTCGTAGTCCGTCTTGAAGGTGAAACGCATGGACCGGACCCCGCCTCAGACTTTTTTGCGCAGCTGGAGGCCGAACAGGCCGGCGGGTTTCAGCAGCAGGACGGCGAGTAGCACCAGGTAGGGCACGACGTCCTTCCAGCCCTGCGCCAGGTAGAAGCCCGCCATCGTCTCGAGGACGCCGATGATGACGCCGCCGACCAGCGCGCCGGGGATGCTGCCGAAGCCGCCCAGCACGGCGGCCGGAAACGCCTTGAGCCCGAGCGCCAGGCCGACGTTGGAGTGGATGAAGGTGATCGGCGCCAGCAGCACGCCCGCGCAGCAGGCCACCGCGGCGCTGATCGCCCAGATCAGCGACACCACGGTCTTGACCGGAATGCCCATGTAGTAGGCGGCCAGCATGTTCTCCGAGGTCGCGCGCATGGCGGTGCCCATGCGGGTTTTCAGGAAGAAGAAATAGAGCACGACGCAGAGGATCAGGGTCGCCACGATCACCGACAGTTTGTCGTGCGCCAGCACCAGATCGCCGATCTTGAGCACGCCGTCCGAGAAAGGCGTGTCGATCTTGAGGTCGTCGGTGCCCCAGATCATGCCCGCCAGCGAACGCAGGAAGTAGCCGAGACCGATCGTCGCCATCACGATGGAGAATTGCGGGTAGCCGAGGATCGGGCGGATGATCAGCCGCTCGGTCACCATGCCGAAGGCGGCCATGCCGAGCACCGCCAGCGCGAAGCCGATCCAGTAGTTCAGGCCGAGCAGCCCGATGAAAGTGAAGACGAAAAAGCCGCCGACCATCATCAGCTCGCCCTGGGCGAAATTGACGACTTCGGTGGCCTTGTAGATGAGCACGAAGCCCAGCGCTATCAGCCCGTAAACGCAGCCCAGCGCCGTACCGCTGACAAACTGCTGGATGAAATCGAGCATCCCGCTTGTTCCTCACCTGACTTCATTGCCGCGTCGCGCTTCTGTGTCGCGACGTCCCGATCATGCGGGTGCCCATAGACCCGAGTCGATGGTTTTGTGTCAACCCGTTTCCGGCGTCCGCGAGGCGGAATGGGTTGTGCGTGGTTGGGTGGCTCGCGAGCCACCGCGCTATAGTCGCGCCGCCGCACGATGGCCCGGATGGCCGGTGCGGATCGGGGCGCGGCCTCGGCCGCTACTCTGGCGGACGCGATCGCGGGTTTGGCGAGCGAGATGGGATTGTGAGAGAAGCGATGACCGAAAAGCCGGCCCGGACCCTGTTCGAACAACTGCCGCCCGGCTCGGAGGCGCTGTTCCAGCAATTGTTCTCCGACACCATCCCGCACAACAAGGCGCTGGGAACCGTCGTGACGGGCGCGCGCAAGGGCGGGGCGTCCATGCGGCTGGACTGGCGCGAGGACCTCGTGGGCAACCCCGAGACCGGGGTCATCCACGGCGGCGCCATCACCGCCTTGCTCGACAGCTGCAGCGGCATGGCGGTGGCGACGATGCTGACCGAGCCGCGGCCCTTCGCGACGCTCGATCTGCGGATCGACTACGTGCGGCCCGCGACGCCGGGCAAGCCGGTGCTGGCCGATGCCGAATGCATCCGCATGACCACCAACGTCGCCTTCACCCGCGCCATCGCCCACCAGGGCGATCCCGCCGATCCGGTGGCATCCTCGGCCGGCACCTTCATGCTGGCCACGAAGGGCGAACCGCCGGAGTCGCAAAGCGTCGGCGTGCTGCCGGCCGAACGCGCGACCGGAGACGCGCCATGACGCTGTTCGACCGCCTGACGGCCGCGCGCGCCGCCGGCGACATGGCGGGCCTCGCCGCCGCCATTCCCTATGCGGGCTGGATGGGCATGGCGCCCGAGGCGACCACCGGCGAGCTGCTGACGCGCATGCGGTTCGATCCGATGCTGATCGGCAACACGCGGCTGCCGGCGCTGCACGGCGGCACGCTGGGCGCCTTGCTTGAAATGGCCGCGATCTTCCATCTGCTGTGGGAGACCGAGAACGCCGCGCTGCCGCGCATCATCAACATCACCGTCGACTATCTGCGCTCGGGCCGGCCGGTCGATACGCTGGCCAAGGCAACCGTGACGCGGCTCGGGCGGCGGGTCGCCAACGTCGCGGTCAGCGCCTGGCAAGAGGACCGCAACCGTCCCGTCGCCTCGGCCCAGCTGCACTTCCTCGTCACCCCGCCGGCCGGTTGAGCGCGGCAATTCCGGGACTCGCCATGGCCACGCCAGATCTGCGCACCTTCGAAACCGACGGCACCGTGCTGGATGGCGCCGCGTTCGCGGACTATCGGAAACCGGGCCCGATGATCGACAGCGTTCATCCCGCGATCGTCGCCTTTGCCGCCGAGGCCGTTGGTGCCGCGACCGATCCGGTCGACAAGGCCGTCCGTCTCTATTACGCGGTGCGCGACGCCGTGCGCTACGATCCCTACGGCACGCCAATGCGTCGCGACGCCTATGTCGCGAGCAACTGCCTCGCCGCCGGTCACGGCTATTGCATCAACAAGGCCGGGCTGATGGCCGCCGCGGCGCGGGCGCAAGGGATCGCGGCGCGGGTGGGTTACGCCGACGTGCGCAACCACATGAGCACGAAGCGTCTGACCGAGTGGATCGGCACCGACGTCTTCTACTTCCATGGCTACGCCGAGCTGTGGCTGGACGGAAGCTGGGTCAAGGCGACGCCGGCGTTCAATCGCGAACTGACCGACAAGTTTCGCCTCAAGCCGCTCGACTGGGATGGCCGGACCGACTCGATTTACCATCCGTTCGATCTCCAGGGCCGGCGCCACATGGAGTATCTCGCCTATCGCGGCGTCTACGCCGATCTGCCGTTCGACCTGATCCGCGACGCCTTCAAGGTCCTGTATCCGCGCATGTACGATGCCGACGGCGACCCGACCCTGGGGCGCGGCGATTTCGCGGCCGAAGGTGCGGCCGAAGCGGCGCGGGGCTGAACCGGTGCTCATCGCGCCGCGTTCGATCGCCTATCTGGCGCTGGTGGTGGCGCTCAGCACCTATGGTCCCCTGACCATGAGCATCTACACGCCCGTCATGCCCTCGGTTGGTGCCTCGCTTGGCGCCGGCGCCGACGAGGTCAAGCTCACCCTCACGACCTTCATGATCGGCTTCGCGTTGGGCCAGATCGTCTACGGGCCGCTCAGCGACCGGTTCGGCCGCCGCCCGGTGCTGATCGTGGGGCTGCTGTTCTTCGTGGCGTTGTCGAGCGCCTGCGCGCTGGCGAGCAAGGCGATGGAGCTGGCCATTTTGCGGTTCCTGCAAGGGGCGGGCGCGAGTGCCGGCTCGGTGATCGGCCGGGCGCTGGCGCGCGATGCCTTCGAGTTCAAGGAACTGCCCCGCGTGATGAGCTGGGTATCGATCGGCGTGAACATCGGACCCGCCGTCGCGCCGGTGTTGGGTGGCTTTCTCGGCGAGCTGTATGGCTGGCCCGCCACGTTCTGGGCGCTGGTGGCGATTTCCTCGCTGACGGTGCTGATCGTCGCGGTGGGCTTGCCCGAGACCAACCGGCATCGTTCGGCGCGGCTCGATCCGCTGGCGATCTGGCGTGGCGGCGGCGAGATGCTGAGCGACCGCCGCTTCACCGGCTACATCCTGACCATGGGCTTCGCCTTCGCGATCAATTTCGGCATGGTCGTGGGCATGCCCTTCATCTTCCAGGACAGTCTTGGCTTCAGCCCGCGCGAGTTCGGCCTGCTGTCGATCATCTCGGTGGCGGGCTTCACCGCCGGCGGCCTGTTCAACAACCGCCTGATCGGGCGCGTGCCGGCACCTTCGGTCATGCAGGCGGCCTCGTTCTTCCATATCGCGGGCGTTTGCGTCATGGCCACCTTCGCTGCGGCCAACACGCTGACCTGGTGGACGCTGGTGATCCCCCAGGTGTTCGTGTCGTTTGGCTCCGGCATGATGGTGCCCAACACCAATGCCGGCGCCGTCGGGCTCTATCCGCGGCTGGCCGGCACGGCCTCCTCGCTGGTTGGTCTGGCGCAGATGGGCATGGGCGCGATGGGTACCGTCGCCGTCGCCATTCTCACCGGCCTCGGCGGCCACGACCAGGCCTTGCCACTGGTCGGTCAATGGCTGGGTTGTCGCACCGCCGCGTGCGCCGTACCGATGCCGCTGGTGGTCGGTCTGTTGCCCTTCGCGGTGGCCGGCGCGCTGACCGCATGGATGTTGCGGCGGGCCATCGCGGCGCGACCGCCCGTCGGCATTGCCTGATTCGAAGGAGACGACCATGGCTGCCATTGCATTCCCGATTGCCTACGAAGTCGAGGCCATCGCCGACAACATCGAGGCGTTCCTGCGCGCCGAGGTGTTTCCGCGCCACGCGCGCGATCACGACCTGCTGTCCAATCCGCGCCGCACCTACGCCGAGGATGGACGCTACGCCCCCGACGTCGTGCGCCACATCCGCGAGGTGCGGATGGCGGCCGCGAAGGCCGGCTTCTACACCATGTCGGTGCCGGCGGAGCTCGGTGGCGGCGGGCTCGGCATGCTGCCGTATTTCGTCGCCTGGGAGCGCATCTTCCGCGTCTGTGGCAGCCACCAGTGGCTGGGCATGTACACGATCAGCCACTGGGCCTTCGGTCCCAGTCCGGTGCTGCTGAAGGTGACCGATCGCGCCCGCGGCGAAATTCTCCAGGGCATGATGGAAGGCCGTACCTCGATGTGCTTCGGCATGTCCGAACCCGGCGCCGGCTCGGACGCCGCCATGCTGAAGACGCGCGCCGAGCCAGACGGCACCGGGTGGCGGATCACCGGCCGCAAGCTGTGGACCACCAACGCGCCGCAGGCCGATCATTGCATCGTCTTCGCCATCACCGATCCCGACCGCGCCTCGCGCAAGGCCGGCGGCATCAGCGCCTTCCTCGTGCCGACCAACGCACCCGGCT
>CAMDVZ010000048.1 GCA_945878895.1 Caenispirillum bisanense
GCGTGGCGCCCCCGCGCGGACCCGCCGGAGAGGCATCGGGGCGACCCGATCGGTGGCCCGACGGGCGTCGGAGCCGTCGGCGGCGGAAGCCACCGGGTCAGACCGGGCGAAAACCTCAAAAAGTAACGGCCTCCGAGCGCAGCGAGGGACCTTTCCTCTTTCCCTTCAACCCGTCGTCGCGCTGTCGGCGCCGAGCAAAGGTCCCTCGGCAAGCTCGGGATGACATCGGAGTCATACCACCGTGGTGTGGGCCGAGCCCCGCCGTCAGACCCGGATCACCTTGCCCGGATTCATGATCTGCCGCGGGTCGAGCGCGCGCTTGATGGCGCGCATGAGGTCGAGTTCGACCACGTCGCGGTAGTGTTCGAGTTCTTCCAGCTTGAAACGGCCGATGCCGTGCTCGGCCGAGATCGATCCGGCAACGCCGCGCACCAGCTCGTAGACGGCGTGGTTGATGGCGGGCGCGTGTTTGAAGAACGTCGCCTTGTCCATGCCCACGGGTGCCTGGGCGTTGAAATGGAGATTGCCGTCGCCGACATGGCCGAACGGTACCGGTCGAAGGCCGGGCACGATAGCACACATGGCCGCGAGGCCGCGCTCGATGAAGGCGGGAATCTCGCTCACCGGCACCGAGATGTCGTGCTTGATCGAGGGACCTTCGATCTTCTGGCCCTCGGAATGGCTCTCGCGGATCTTCCAGAACATTTGCGCCTGTGCGGTCGATTGCGCGACGACGGCGTCGAGCACGAGGCCATCCTCCATGGCCTGGGCCAGGAACTCTTCCATGCGTGGACTCATGCCGCCGCCCTCGGGCGCGGCGCGCGCCGACGACCATTCCATCAGCACGTACCACGCGTGGCTGGCGGCGATCGGATCGACGCAGCCGGAGATATGCCTGAGCACGAATTCGATTCCCTGGCGGCTCATCAGTTCGCAGGAGGTGACGTTGTCCTCGCTGGCGCCGGTCGCGCGCGACAGCAGCTCGACCGAGGCGGCCGGATCGCGCACCGCCAGCCAGCAGGTCGCCACGTCCCGCGGCTTGGGACTGAGCTTCAGCACCGCCCTTGTAATGATCCCCAGCGTGCCCTCCGCACCCATGTAGAGCTGCTTGAGGTCGTAGCCGGTATTGTCCTTCTTGAGCGAGCGCAGGCCGTTCCAGATACGCCCGTCGGGCAGCACGACTTCCAGCCCGAGCACGAGATTGCGCGCGTTGCCGTAATGCAGCACCTGGACGCCGCCGGCGTTGGTCGAGAGATTGCCGCCGATCGTGCAGCTGCCCTCCGCACCGAGGCTGAGCGGAAACAGGCGATCGTGCGCGGCGGCCGTCTCCTGGATCGTCTTCAGCACGACGCCGGCCTCGACCGTCATGGTGTAGGCGGCGGGGTTCACGTCGAGAATGCGGTTCAGCCGGCGCAGCGACAGCACCACTTCGCCGCCGTGCTCGTGCGGAATGCCCGCGCCGACCAGTCCGGTCATGCCGCCCTGGGGCACGATGGGCACACCCGCGTCGTGGCAGATCTTCACGGCGGCGGCGACCTCGGCGGTGCTGGCCGGCCGCAACACGGCCGCCGCGGCGCCGTGGTAATTGTCGCGCCATTCGACGAGGTGCTGTTCCATCTCCTTCGGGTCGGTCAGCAATCCGCGCTCGCCGAGCACGGCGCGCAACGCATCGATCACGGACGCGGAAACCTCGCCGCGGTAGGGCGTGTAGCTGTCTGGCATTGTCGGCGGACCTGACCCGGGTGGATACAATCGCAACCTGGTCGGTCGGACGGCCCGGCGCGAGGGCGAGCTTGTCCCGAATGTCGTGGGCGGTGTCGTTGTCCGCCCCGACGCTGGATGTCGATGACATCGGGCGCGTTGCGTTGCGTCCATTATATGGTACGTTGCTTGACGTCGGATGCTGCCATGATCGCCAACGTGCCGCTGCCGATGCCGGTCGTGTTCTACCGAACCGGCCGTGGAGTCGCAGTGGTCAGGGACTGGCTGCGAGAACTCGATCCACCTGATCGCAACGCCATCGGTCTGGACTTGATGCGGATCCAGTTTCGTTGGCCGGTCGGCATGCGGCTGTGTCGCCCGATGGGAGATGGTCTGTGGGAAGTCCGCAGTGAACTGCCAAGTCGACGAATCGCCAGAATTCTGTTCTGCGTTCTCGCGAGGCGGATCGTGATCCTGCACGGATTTGTCAAAAAGACGCGTGCGACGCCCGATGCCGAGCTCGCCTTGGCACGCCGCCGCCGCCGTGAGCTGGAGGAGTAGAGAATGTCGGGGACGAAGACGCTCAAGCGACCGGTGGCCGAACTGTCGACCCTCGACGACTGGCTTGCGGGAGAGGGCAAGCTCGACGAGTTCCGGGCCATCGCCATCAAGGAAATGCTGGCTGGCCAGATCGTCGAGGCGATGAAGCGGCTGAACCTCACGCGCCAGGGTCTGGCCGAGCGCATGGGGACGAGCCGCAGCCAGGTCAGCCGGCTGCTCGATCCTCGCGACGGCAACGTGACGATCGTCACGTTGCAGCGCGCCGCGCGCGTCGTCGGGCGGACGGTGCGGGTCGATCTGGTCTGACCGCGCGGACGGTCGCCGCCGCGTTGATCAGGCGGTCGCCGCCCGTGTGAGCATGGCGGGGACAATGACCCTGTGAAACGGCTTCACGATCGCCAGATAGACCCGTCCAGGCAGATTGTGCGTTCTGACGACGGTCGAGGCGGTGACGGACTGGGTTCGATCGCCGAGGTCGGCGACATCGACCAGTATGCGGAAGTCCAGATGCCTGTCGTCGAGGCCCAGCACGACACGCCGCGGCGAGCGGCTGATCAGCGGGAACCTGCCGATGCTGTTTTCGTCCGAGAGCCGTTTGTCCGGCGCGGCTTTCAGGCCAAGCGGCTTGACCAGCGCGTTGCGCAACGACATGAGGCCGGCGATCCAGCCAGGCGTGCGTCCCATGACGTGCCGGGTGGCGGCCTCGGCGTCCAAGGACGGGCCGCGGATTTGCAGTACGTACGAGTCGGCGAACTGCGCGCCGGCGAGGACTTCGCCGGGGTTCGGAAACGGCGTGGCGACGGACTTCATGTCGGCATCTCCTCGCGCGATATGCGGGCCGCGAGGCAGGTTGGCGCGATGCGGCGAACGGACGCGAGGCCGCGCGTTGGTCAGCCCGCCGCCGCCTGGCGGCGTTTGCAGAGGCGGAGGTAGTAGTGCAGCTGTTCGGCGGCGAGGCCGTGCAGCACCAGACGCCAGCCGGCCTGAAGCGTCGAAAGCGGCAGCATGGGATGGTGGTTGTTGACGAAGGCGAGGTGATAGTCGGAGCCGAGGATGCGCGCGACGTAGATGCCGATGGTCTCGTCGAGCTGCAGGGAATTCGAGGCGCGCCAGAAATCGTTGTCGGTGAGCAGCAGCTGGTAGAGCGGCGTGTAGCATTCGATGGCGGTTTGCAGATCGACGAGATTGAGCGCGCCGTCGGGTCCGGCCTCGAGATCGAACGGGCCGTCGGTGATCGCCGAGAAGTCGACGCGGGGCGGCGTCGGCATCTCGATATCGCGCTCGCGCAGGAAGGCGCCCAGCTCGATGACGAAATTGTAGATATTGAGGTCGTGCTGGACGAAGGTGTTGTCGATCAGGTCGGCGATGCGGCGCGGCCGCAGCGGAACGGCGTGCGGGCGGAAGCCCTCGACGTTGGCGGCGATGAAGGCCAGCAGCTCGGAGCCAATGTGGAAATGGCGCAGGATGAGGTAGTTGGCCTCCGGCTTGACGAAACGGCGCAGGCCCCAGTGGATGAGCCGGTGCAGCAGGCGAGAGGACGACAGGAAATCCCGCACGATCGCGCGATAGACCTGATTGACGACGATGACGGTGCGCGCGACGGGTCTGATGAATGGCAGAAGGCGCGCCCGCGACCCCGACCGCAGGTTCCGCACCAGGGCGGCCTTGGCATCGTCGTCGAGCGGGATCGAGTCGTCGAGATAGACCGCCAGCCATGGGTCGGGATCCTCGCGCCGCCAGTGCGCCGGATCGAGGTCGGGCGGATAGAGCGTGCCGGGGCGTCGCGGACCCGGATCGATCGTCGCGCTCATGTGTTGCCGATCTCCTCCAGCTGCAGGCGGTAGAGGCGGGCGGTCACTTTCGCTGTCTTGACGATGGCGTCGGCGATCGCCGGCGTCACGACCTCGGCCAGCGAGGACCAGAACTTCTCCATGTGCGTGGAGTCGTTGGCGCCGTGATAGGCGAGGAAGCGCGTGGCGTCCTCGGGCAGGTCGAGTTGGGCGCGGATGGCGCGCGCCCAGCGTGCCGCGAGGCGGTTGCCCAGCCCCTCGATGATGAACATGGCGCCCAGCAGATCGACCGGGTTGGGCTGGCTGGCGCGATGGAACATCCAGGCCGACAGGGCTTCGGAACCGATGTTCTTGGCGCCGCCGCGGATGTCCTCCAGCGTGCCGCCGGCCGCGACGTAGTCGGACTCGATGATCGTGTAGTCTCGATGCTCGTCCTGGGCGTGACGCAGGAAGGTCGAGCGCAGCTCCAGCCGTTCGCCATCGATGCTGGAGGCGGCGCGCGCGATCCAGCGGGCACCTTCGACCACCTGCTGGCGCTGGTTCAGCAACAGGGCGCGATAATCCTCGATCCGCCAGTTGCCGCGATTGAGCTTCGCGATGATCGGGACGTTGTTCAGCGCGGATTCGAATTCGACCCAGACCGAGGCGAGGCGGCGGCGCAGCGACGCCAGTTCCGGGGTTGAAGCGTCGTCGGCCTCGGGTTCGGGAGAGTCGGGTTCCGCGGCCGGTGCGGCGATCGTCGTGGCCGCACGCTCTGCAACCGACACCACCGTCAGCTGCGCGAAGGCGATGATGAAACGGCCGCTCTCGGGCACCATGCACAGCAGGCGCTGGCCCGGACGCAGCCGGCCCGAAGCGGCCAGCTCGTCGAGCATCACGAAGATCGAGGCCGAACCGGTGTTGCCCTTATGATGCAGGTTGGTGAACTGCTTCTCCGGCGGCAGCGGAACGCCGGCCAGGGCGGCGGCCTCGCGCATCTTGCGGCCGAACACCTCGGTCGAGAAATGCAGCAGGAACCAGTCGATGGCGTCGGGGTCGACCTTGCCGCTCTCGATCAGCCGGCCATAGTGCGCCAGCCCCAGCGGCACGATGTTCTCGAGCGCGGCCAGATCCTGGCGGAGCAGGAAAGCGCCGGCCCGGCGGGCTTCCTCCAGTGTCGGGTACTGGCTCCACGGACGCGATCGCTCCGCGTCGGCGCCGCCCCACATGCAGGTGTCGTGGGTGTCGGCGTGGCTGACGAGGTCGATCCAGTCCAGCCGCAACGACAGTCCACGTGCTGCCGGCTTGTTCCCGATCACGACGGCGCCGGCCCCATCCGACAGGGTCCAGCGCAGAAACTCGACGTCGGTGGTCGTTTCGCAGTCGCCGATGTGGCCGTGGCGCAGGAAGCGGCTGGAAAATTCGCTGGCGCACAACAGCGCGTTGCGCGCGGTGCCCGCCGCCACCGCGTTGGCGGCGGCCTGCAACGCCATCATGCCCGACGCGCAGAAGCTGTTGAAGCTGGCAATGGCGAGCGGCGGCAACCGCATTTCGCCGTGGACCAGGCTCGCTAGGCCCGGCGCCATCAGATCGTTTTGCGAGCTTGCCGCCGCCAGATAGTCGATGTCGCGGGCGTCGAGGCCGCTGTTCGCCAGCGCCACCGCGCCCGCGCGCGCGGCCAGCTTCGCGTTGGTCCAGTCCGAGTTGCCCTCGGCGTCGAGTGCGTAGTGGCGTTCGAGGATGCCGTTCTGCTGGAGCGCGATCTTCTTCAGGCGCCTCTGGCGGCGATCCAGCGGCCCCAGCCGGGCCTCCATCTCGTCGTTCGATACCGGCGGACCCGGCAGGAAGGCGCCCGTCGCGTTGATGAAGACTTCCGACGGCGGCATTGAACGACCCCTGACATGAGCGCATCCTCAATGTTTGGGTTGCGCACCGAAAATCAAGGTCGCCGGAAACGATTTCCGCCGAATGACCGCACTCCTATCGGATCGTGCTGCCCTGGACCACCGGCTCGTTCGCGTCGACGCGGATGACCTTGCCGGGATTCATGATGCCCTTGGGGTCGAGCGCCTTCTTGATGGCGCGCATGATGTCGAGCTCGACCGGCGAGCGGTTGTGCTCCAGCTCCAGCAACTTGACCGAGCCGATACCATGCTCGGCCGAGATCGAGCCCGCGATGTCGGTGACCATGTCGTGCACGATGCGGTCGAGTTTCTCCACCATCGGCGCGAAATCGGCGCGGGTGGTGACGTGATCGGGGGCGCCGAACGAATAGTGCAGGTTGCCGTCGCCCATGTGGCCCATCGGCTTGGGGCGGATGCCGGGCACCGCCGCCACGCAGGCCGCGTTGCAGCGTTCGATGAAGTCCGGGATGTGATGGACGGCGACCGAGATATCGAAGGAACAACTCGGATTGACGTCGCGGCGGCTCGCTTCGGCGTGCCCTTCGCGGATCGCCCACATGTTTTTCGCCTGCGCCTCGGATTGCGCGATGGTGGCGTCGAGCGCCTGGCCGCGCTCGAAGGCCTCGGCGAGGAACCCCTCCATCCGTTCGGCCATCGACCCCGAGCCGTCCGCCGCGGCGGGGCGGGTCGAGGACCATTCCATCAGCAGCTGCCACTCGTGCTTGTCGGCCAGCGGCCGTTGCAGTCCGGGGACGTACTTGAGCACGCCCTCCAGCCCGATGCCGTGGATCAGCTCGCAGGAGGTCACGGTGTCGCCCGATGCCATGCGCGCCTCGGCCAGGAGATCGAACGCGGCTTGCGGGTTCGGAATGGCGATCCATCCCGTGGCGACGTCCTTGGCCTTGGGGAAAATCTTGATCACCGCCTTCGTGATGATGCCCAGCGTGCCTTCGGCGCCCACGAACAGATCCTTGAGGTCGTAGCCGGTGTTGTCCTTCTTGAGCGCGCGCAGGCCGTTCCAGACCCGGCCGTCGGGCAGCACGACCTCGAGACCGAGCACCATGTTGCGGGTGTTGCCGTAGTGCAGGACGGTGGCACCGCCGGCGTTGGTCGAGAGATTGCCACCGATCATGCACGAGCCCTGGGCGCCGAGGCTGATCGGAAAATAGCGGTCGTGCGAAATCGCGGTTTCCTGGATGGTCTGGAGCACCACGCCGGCTTCCACCGTCATGGTGTAGGCGCCGGGATTGACGTCGAGGATGCGGTTCATGCGCGCCATCGAGACCACGACCTCGTCGCCGTCGCGCACCGGCACGCCGGCCACCATCAGCCCCGTGATGCCGCCCTGGGGCACCACCTTGACGTTGTTCTCGTGGCACAGTTTCACGATGGCCGAGACTTCCTCGACCGTGGCCGGCTTCACGACGGCCGCGGCGCGCCCGACGCTGATGCCGCGCCAGTCGGTGCTGTGGAAGGCGACGGCCTGTGGGTCGGTCACCATGCCCTTGTCGCCGACGATGGCGGCGAGCTTGTCCATGAAGGCGGACGAGGGCGGGTTCAGATAGGTGTCGGGCATGGGTGTTCCTCCGGTTGGGCGGAGACTAGCCGCGAATCCGGGCAGTGCGAAGCGGAACGTCGGCCAGATGAGCGCAAATTGGCGACCGCCCCGCCGGTCCGTGGCAGACCAGAACGTGGCATTTACCACATACCCCGCCGGCGACCGGAACCAGGCTCCTTGGTGTCGCCCTGCGTTGCGTCCGCATGCACACCCCGTTCGGTAGAGACAGCGATGACCGATCTTCGTCGTTACGTCGTTCTTCCCTCGTTCGGCTATCGCAGCGAGGCCCTCTCCCGGTTCGACAGACTGCGCGGAGCGGGGCCGGCGGTGCATCTGAACGGCCGCCCTGGATTGTCAGCCGCTTCCGGTGGGTCTTCGCTCGTGGTCCTCGACGCCGTTCGCGAGGATGGGCCGAAACTGGTCGAAATGACGTCGCAAGGCGAACTCGATTTGCGGGCCGAAGTCCTGGGCCTCAAGATCGTGCCTGTCGTCACCTACCTCACGATGCGGTCGGTGGAGCGAGCGCTACGGCCGGCCACCGCGGTTGCCGCAGCGACGGCCGGCGGCGTCCCGGCGCGCGTCGAGGTGCGGAGCGCCCACGACCAGCGGCCGGTCGTCGGCGCCCACGTCATCGCTTTCACGAACTTCCGCACCCGTGCCGGCGTCGATGCGTTCACCGGCGGTGACGGGATCGCCACGCTGTCGCTCGCCGCCGGGGTGGCTCTCGACCGACTGTACGTGTACGGCCCGTCGGGATTCTGGGGCCATGTCTCGCGCGACGTCGCCACGACCGAGCGAACGGCGATCGTGATCGCGCCGGTGGATATGTCGGCCGCGCCGTCGCTCCTTTCGACGATTTATGGCCATCTCCCGGTCGATGCTGGCGCCGGAGTCACCGTGGGGTCGTGGATACCGGAGTCGCGAAGGGCCATGCCGCGCTCTCCAACGTCGTCGGCGGCGCCAACCTGGTGTTCGACGAAATCCGCGACGATCCAGGGGCAAGCGACGACTGGGGACCCGCCAATACCGAAGGCGAGCACGGCACGCATGTCGCGGGCATCGTGGGCGCGACACCGGTTGGCGCGAGCGCGGTGCGCGGCGTGGCGCCCGGCGTGGCGCCCGGCGTGCGCATCCGTAGCTACCGCGTCTTTCCGCATGCCGGGGAGGGAGCCACCAACTACGACATCCTGAGCGCTGTCGAGCGCGCCGTGGCGGACGGCTGCCACGTGGTCAATCTCAGCCTCGGCGGGGGCGCCGCCGACGCGGCGGTTCGCGCCGCGATTGGCGCCGCGCTCGACACCGGCACGCTGGTCGTAGCGGCGGCCGGCAACGACGGGCGCAAGCCGGTGAGTTTTCCGGCGGCGATGCATGCTTGCGTTGGCGTGTCGGCGATGGGACGCAAAGGCAGCTTTCCGACGGACTCGACCGAAAGCGCCGAGATCGCCAAGCCATTCGGGTCCTACCCGTCGGATTTCGTCGCCGGCTTTTCCAATTTCGGTCCCCATATCGACCTCACGGCTCCCGGCGTCGGCATCGTTTCGACCTTGCCCGACGGCGGGTATGGAGTCATGAGCGGGACGTCCATGGCCTGTCCCGCCATCGCTGGATTCGCTGCCTATGTTCTCGCGTCGAACCCTGCTATCATGGCTCTGGAAGGTGCCGAGCGCACCAGGGCATGGAAGACGAAGCTCTACTCCGCCGCGCGGCTGTTGAAATTCGGCCGCGACTACGAGGGGTTCGGGCTTCCCTCGTGATCACGCGTGGTCCCCGGACATGGCGATGCCGCACATTGATCGGATGATATTGCGCCGGACGGGCCTCGATGCGTTGTCGACGTCCGCCGCGATCGAGCGGATTCATGCTGTGCCCGAGGTGCGGGTGCTGAGCGAGACGCCGCCCCCGACGTTGCTGGTCGAGGGCGATGCGCGGACCATCGCGCGGGTCGTGGCGGACTGGGATGGCTGGCGTGCCTATCCCGTGACCCGATACGAGGTACCAGGCACGCGACCAAGGCTTGCGCCGGCGGGATCGCGAAGCGGGTAACGCCCGCGTCGGAGCGGTGATCGCCGGCCCTGTCGTCTAGCGTCCGTGGCAGCGTTTGAATTTCTGGCCGCTGCCGCAGGGGCAGACGGCGTTGCGGCCGACGTGGCCGAAATAGGGTTCGGGTTTGGCGACGACGCGGTCGCGCTCGATCGCCAGCGGTGGGCGGGCGACCGGCGGTTCGGAGTACGACCTGGATGGCGTCGAACTCGGCTCGGCGAAGCCGGGCCAGGTCGAGAACTCGCCCAGCGTATCGGTCCACAGCCGGGTGTGCTCGGTGCCACCGGCGATATCCGCACGGCCTGCGGCCTCGTGGCGCGCGAACTCCTCGTCGAAATGGTCGCGGTCGTAGACCGTCGCGTCGACGTAATGTCGCGCCAGAGCGGTCTCGGCCAGCGGGCGCAGTTCCACGATCGCGAGGCTGGCGACGGCCTCGAGCCAGCCGTTCCAGACGAAGGACCCTTCGCGCTTTGGCATGCGATAGTAGGCATCCTTCAGGAACGCGACGAATCGCTCCCGCTCCAGCCTGCCATGGCCGACCGCCATGGCGAGCGCCGAGAACATGCCCGATCTCGTGAACTCGTTGAGTCGACGATCGAGGCAGAGGTCCTGAAGCGGTTGCGGATCGCCGTCGAACACGGTCGCCATGACGCGGTAGACGGTTTCGGTCAGGCAGTCGCCGAACAACTCGTCCAGCGGGTCGGCGTCGCCATGCAGCAGCTGCGCCATCGCCGGATAGGCGGCGTGGGCGCGCCACTCCGCGAGCAGGTGGAAGCCATAAAATATCCGCGTCTCGTCGCCGTACGAGGCATGACCGCGGGCCGGACGCCGTTCGATCAGGTCGACGAAGCGCGGGATCAGCGCGTCCCGGTGGTCGCCGGCCGCGGCCAGCGCGGCGCGCGGCAGGCGTTTGTCGTCGCCGAGTTCATACCAGATCGTTGCGATGTCCATGGTCATCCTCGCGCGCGGCGCAGGTGGTCGTCGATGGCGAGCTTGTCCACCGAGGCGGACCAGGGTGGGGCGAGACAGGTGTCGGGCATGGGGTCCCTCCGGTTGGGCAAGGTGCCGGGTTTCGCGCCCGGCCGTCTAGCGTCCGTGGCAGCGTTTGTATTTCTGGGCGCTGCCGCAGGGGCAGGGAGCATTGCGGCCGACCCGACCGAAGTTGGGCTGCGGGTCCGGACGGTCGTGCGGGGGGCCGACCGGCAGCGGTGGCCCCGTATCGGGACCCCGATAGACGGGTTCCGGCGGCGGCTTGGGTTGGTCGTTGCCGGCGAACCACACGGACAACTCGCCCAGCGTGTCGGTCCAGAGCCTGTACTCTACCGCGCCGCCCGCGACCAGCGCGCCGCCTTCGGCCTTGTGCTTGGCGAACTCGTACTCGAAATCGTCCACCGCGAAGTCAAACGGATCTATATACCGACGCTCGAACACGGTCATGGCCAGCGGTCGCAGCTCTTCGATGCCAAGCCAGGCAACCGCGTCCAGCCAGCCGGACCAGGCGTAGGAATTCTCGCGCTTGGGCAGGCGATAGTAGGCGTCTTTCAGAAAGTCGACGGCGCGTTCCCTGTCCAGCCGTCCATGACCCACGGCGATGGCGATAGCCTTGAACGCGCCGGAACGAAGGAACTGGTCGGCGCCGCGGTCAAGGCACAGCTCCTGGAGCGGCCGCGGATCGTCGCCGATCACGGAGGCCATGACGCGCGGAGCCGCCTCGTGGATGAAGTCGCCGAACACGGCAACAAGCTGCTCTTTTTCGCCCCCAAGGAGGCGTGCCATCGCCGGAGCGGCGGCGTGGGCGCGCCACTCGCCGAGCAGGTGAAAGCCGAAGAATATCCGTCCCTCGTCCTCTGGCGATTCGTAGCCGCCGGCAGGACGCCGTTCGATCAACTCGACGAAGCGCGGGATCAGCGCTTCCCGCTGCTCGCCGGCGGCGATCAGCGCGGCGCGGGGGAGAATCTGGTCGTTGCCGAGTTCCTGCCAGATCGTCTCGATGTCCATGGTCTACCCTTGTGGACGCGGCGCCGCGGCGCGGCGCAGTCTGTCGTCGATGGCGAGACCGAGGCCGGTCGCCGGTATCGGCGCCACCGCGATGCGGCCGATTCCGGGGCGGTCGAGCGCGCGCAGCATGGCGAACAGGTTGGCGGCGGCTTCCGCTATGTCGGCGGACGGGCTGAGGTTCAGCGTCAGCGCGGCGCCGGACGGAACATCCGGACCGAACGCCAGCAAACCCTCGTCGGCGCCGACGCTCGTCGCGTCCAGACGCACCGGACGATCCGGCGCGTAGTGGCTTTCGAGCTGGCCCGGCGAATGCAGGGCACCGGGCGTGCCGATCGCGGGACCCGCTGCGATGGCGCCGATCGCGGCCTCGATGGCTTCGCGCGTCACGCCACCATGTCGCAGCAGCGTTGGCGGCGACGTCGTCAGGTCGAGAACCGTCGACTCGACGCCGACGACGCAGCGGCCCCCGTCGATGACGAGGTCGACCCGGTCGCCCAGCGAGTCGACGACGTGGGCGGCCGTTGTCGGGCTGATGGCGCCGGACCGGTTGGCGCTGGGTGCCGCGATCGGCCGGCCGGCGGCGCGGATCAGCGCCTGCGCCACCGGATGGGCGGGCACGCGAATCGCGGCGGTGTCGAGCCCGGCGCTGGCGAGCAGCGACAGGGCACAATCGCGCCGTCGCGGCAGCACGAGCGTCAGCGGTCCCGGCCAGAAACGGGCGGCGAGGCGATCGGCGATGGCCGGCCACTCCACCAACCGGTGCGCGTCGGTCGCGCCGAGGACGTGGGCGATCAGGGGATTGAAGGTCGGTCGGCCCTTGGCCTCGAAGATGCGTGCGACGGCGCGGTCGTCGGTGGCGTCGGCACCGAGGCCGTAGACGGTCTCGGTCGGAAACGCGACGAGCCCGCCGTCACGCAGCAAGGTGGCCGCGCGCGCGATGGTGACCTCGTCGGGAGGTTCGACCGCGGGCGTCATTCGGTCCAGGTTTTCCAGCCGCGCGCCACGAACCAGTGGTTCCTGTAGCCGCTCTTGCCGTAGCGCAGCGGCCGGTCGGTGCGGTCGTCGATGATCTCGCCGCCGGCCGCCTCGAGCACGGCCTGACCCGCCGCGGTGTCCCACTCCATGGTCGGTCCGAACCGCGGATAGAGATCGGCTTCGCCGGACGCGATCAGGCAGAACTTCAGCGACGAACCGGCGATCTTGCGCTCGGCGACCACGATGTTCTGGCGCTTCAGCCAGATGTCGAGGTCGCTGTAGGTGCCGTGGCTCCTGCTGGTGAACACCGTGACGCCGGCGGCGGGGACCGCGCGGACGCGCAGCGGTTTGACGTTGCCGGCGCCGTCGAGCTCCTCCGCCACGGCGGGGCCGTTCTCCGGGGTGGCGCCGCGCCACAGGCGGCCGGTAACGGGCGCCAGCACGACCCCGGCGCGCAGCCGGCCCTTGTCGACCAACGCGATGTTGACCGTGAACTCGCCGTTGCGACGGATGAACTCCTTGGTGCCGTCGAGCGGATCGACCAGCCAGAAGCGGTCGCCGTCCACGACGGGCATGCGCCCCGCGGCGACCTCTTCTTCCGCGATGATGGGGATGTCGGGCGTCAGGTCGCGAAGGCCGCTCAGGATGACCGCTTCGGCGGCATGATCGGCGTCCGTCACCGGCGAATGATCGTCCTTTCTGCGCTCGCCCTGGTCGGCGCGGGCGTACACCTCGAGGATCGCGGCGCCGGCCTCGCGGGCCATCGTCGTCAGGGCGGGCAGCAGATCGGCGGGAGAGGCGTGGGACAACGCGTTGTCTTTCGGATTGGGCTGGGCGACGCCGACGTTATAGCCTGTCGCCCGTTCGACGAAACCCCGGAGGCCGGTCCCAATGTCATATCCCACCGAGGCGCCGATCGGCGTGATGTCGGCTATTGCCGAGGAATTCGTCCACCTGGACGAGGCAGCCGGCGAAGCCGAACGGATCGGCGGCCTAGTGTTCACGCGCGGAGCCATCGCCGATCGACCGGCTGTATTCGTGGAGGCCGGCGTCGGCAAGGTCAACGCGGCCCTCGTCGCGACGCTGCTGCTGACCCGGTTCGGCTGCCGGGCACTGATGTTCTGCGGTGTCGCGGGTGGCGTCGATCCGGCGCTGGGCGTCGGCGACGTCGTGGTCGGCGTGCGCAACGTCCAGCACGACTTCGGCGCCCTGGTGCGCGGTCGATTGCTGGCCTACCAGCCCGGCGTGCCGCCGTTGCCGGGCTTCGACCGCACGCCCGGTTACGACGTCGAGCCCGGTCTGGCAGCGCGTCTGCGCGGTGCCGTCGCCGAACTCTCGCTGCCGCTGATCGACGCGGCGGTGATCAGAGCCGCCGCCCGAATCCCGCACGCGCGCGTCGGCACGATCGTTTCGGGGGACGCCTTCGTGAACTGCGAGGATACGAGACGGCGCCTGCATGCGGAGTTTGGCGCCCATGCCGTCGAGATGGAGGGCGGCGCGATTGCCCAGATCTGCGCCCGGCTGGGTGGCATGCCGTTCGCCAACGTGCGCTGCCTCAGCGACCTCGCGGGCGCCGAAAGTCATCTCGACTTCCGGACCTTCCTGCCGGTGGCGGGCGCGCTGGCGGCGGTCGTCGCGCGGCGCGTGGCCACGATCTTGTGATCGATGCCACGAGGCGCCGCACCGCCGCCACGCCGTGGACACGATCCGCGGCGATGCTAGACTCGTGGACAAGGCGCGGCCAGATGGGCGCCGAAATTCGGGAGGTTTCGATGCGGACGACGACAATGGGTGCGGTGGTGACCGGCGCGATGCTGGTGCTGGGCGGCACCGCCTCGGCCCAGACCTACACCGGCACGGTGTACGGCTTCGGCAGCGGCAACAATTGCTCGCGCTACCAGATGACGATGGATGTCACGGTCAGCGGCAGCCAGGTGCAAGGCATTTTCCAGCAGAAAGACCGTCCACAGCGGAATTTCGCGGCGACCGCCGACGCGGCCGGCGTCTTCAAGGGCACCGCCATGCTCGGCGAGGGCAACAAGATGTCGGTTGCTGGTTCGGTCAAGCCGAACGAGGTCCGCGTCAAGCTCGACGGCTACTGTACGTTCGACTTCAAGCTGGCGCCCAAGCCGTGATCCCGGCCGTCGGGGGCCGGCGTCTCGCGACGGCGGGGAGTCCGGACTCCGGAGCCAGCGCAAGCCGGCCTCTGGTCGGCGTCGCGGTGACGTGAACCCGATCCCGGTTGGTGCTAAGGTCGATCGGCACGGGATGCCGGTCGGCGTGCCGGAACGCGGGAGGTTGCGATGCGGACAACACTGATCGGCGCGATGATGGCGGGTGCGATGCTGCTCATGGGTGGCGCCGCCTCGGCGCAGACCTACACGGGTACGGTGTACGGCTCGGGAACCGGCGCCAACTGCTCCCGCTACAAGATGACGATGGATGTCGTCGTCGCGGGAACCCAGGTTCAGGGCACGTTCCAGCAGGACAAGGGCCTGAAGGACGAGCGCCCGCAACGGAACTTTGCCGCAACCGCCGATGGAGTCGGCAACTTCAAGGCGGTGGCCATGCTGGGCGAGGGCAACAAGATGTCGGTCGCGGGCTCCGCCAAGCCCAACGAAGTGCGCGTCAAGCTCGACGGCTATTGCGTCTTCGACGCCAAACTGGCGCCCAGGAAGTAGGTCTGCGGCGGCGCGTCCGGGCGAACCCCGGGCGCCGCCGCGGTCCGCACTTGCGGACGGCCGGACTTGTCCGGCATGACCGCCGGGTTCGAAACGGGCGCGTCGTGCTCCCGATATGAACCCGACGGGGATCGACCATGGGCAAGCTGGACGGAAAAGTGGCGATCGTCACGGGCGCGACGAGCGGCATCGGCCGGCGCACGGTCGAGATTTTCGTCGCCGAGGGCGCCAGGGTCGTGGCGACGGGGCGCCGCTCGGATCTCGGAAAGTCCTTGCAGGAATCGCTCGGCGCGAACTGCCTGTTCGTGACGGCGGACGCCACCAACGAGGTCGACGTGAAAGGCGTGATCGACGCCTGCGTGTCGAAGTGGGGCAGGGTCGACTTCCTGTTCAACAACGCCGGCGGTCCCGCGCCGGTCGGCGGCATCGAGACGATTCTGGTCGAAGGCTTCGACGCCGCCATGGCGTCGCTGGTGCGCAGCGTGATGCTGGGCATGAAGCACGTCGCGCCGGTCATGATCGCCCAGGGTGGCGGCAGCATCGTCAACAATGGCAGCGTCGCGGCTCGGCGCGCGGGCATGAGCAGCTCGATGATCTACAGCGCCGCCAAGGCGGCGGTGACGCACCTGACGGTGTGCGTGGCCATGCAACTCGGCGAGAAGAACATCAGGGTGAACTCGATCTCGCCGGGCGCCATCGTCACCGGTATTTTCGGCAAGGCGCTGGGATTGCCACCGGGCGAGGCCGACAAGGCGGCCGCCAACGTAAAGGCGGCGTTTGCTGCCAACCAGCCGATCCCCCGGGCCGGACAGCCCGAAGACATCGCGCGCGTGGCGATGTTTCTCGCCTCCGACGACTCGCTTTTCGTCAACGGCCACGACATCGTCGTCGATGGCGGGCTGGTCGGCGGCAAGATGTGGACGGCGCACCAGCAAGGCCTCAACGGGATGCGCCAGGCGCTCGGGCTGGACGCGGTCTGAACAGCCGCGCGCTGGACGCCGCGGCGCCCGCCGGGCATCGTCGGCCATCCCGCAATCCCCGGTCACAGGCCGTCATGACCACCCAGACCTCGCAGCCGCCGAAATTGTTGCTGTCCGCCACCGCGCTCCGCACCTGGGGCGCGCGCATCCTCCAGGCGGTGCCGGACGGTGCGCTGTCCTTCGTCGCCGCGGACGACGCGGTTGCCGATCCGGCGGCTTGCGACGCGACCATCGCGTTCATGACCCGCGAGGTGACGGGCAGTTCCAGTCGGGACAATCCGACGCCGGCGCTGCGCGATTTCGAGATCGTGTTGCGCAGGTCGCCGAACCTGCGCTGGTTGCACATCCATCCCGCCGGGGCGGAGCGTCCGATCTATCGCGAATTGCGCGCGCGCGGCGTGAAGGTCACGACCTCGTCGGGAGCGACGGCGATAACCGTCGCGCACAGTACCCTGGGTGCGATCATCTCGCTGACCCGCCGCTTTCCGTTGCTGGCCGACGCGCAGCGCCGTCACGCCTGGGAACAGCGGCTCGGCGAGCGGGCGCCGCGCGATCTCGGCGGACAATGTGCCGTCGTGGTTGGTCTCGGCCCGATCGGCCGCAATCTGGCGCGGCTCCTGAAGGCGCTGGGCATGACGGTGGTCGGCGTGCGGCGCAATCCGGAACCGGTCGACCACTGCGACCGCACCATCGCCTACGATCGGCTGCATGAGGCGTTGCCACGGGCGGACTGGCTGATCCTGTGCTGTCCGGCGTCGCCGCTGACGCGTGGCATCGCCAACGCCGCAGCGTTCGACGCGATGCCGGCAGGCGCGCATTTCGTCAATGTCGCGCGCGGCGAGGTGGCGGTGGAGCGCGACGTCATCGCCGCACTGGAGAGCGGCAAGCTGGCGGGCGCCTATCTCGACGTGTTCGAGCGCGAGCCGCTGGATGGCGCGTCGCCGCTCTGGGACATGCCCAACGTCATAGCCTCGCCGCACACCGCCAGCCATTCGCTTGGCCAGCCCGAGGCGATTTTCGGGATCTTTCTCGACAATCTCGAACGCTGGCGGCGTGGCGACAAGCTGCGCAACGACATCGACGATCTGGGTTGAGGTCGACGCCGCGCGCCGACGGGCTATCGACCTTCCTGCAACGGCGGGCCGTCGATCGTCGCGGGCGCGTTGGCGAGGCCATCGACGCCGTCGATCCTGACGCAGCCGGCCCGCAGCCCGTCGCCGGGCGGTCGATCCGACACCACGACGAAGGATGCGGGCAGGCTAGTCGCTCGCTTCAATTAATTTGAAAGGGCGTGGATTTTGTGAGTCTGTCTGCTCGCGACACCAGCGAGGGAGGCGATCATGTCCGGGAGTGATATCTCGATAAAGAAGTATGTCGTGCGGCTGAGCGTCGAGGAACGCGATCT
>CAMDVZ010000049.1 GCA_945878895.1 Caenispirillum bisanense
TCCAGAAAACGGCACAGCCGACGTGCGCGAACAGGCAGAACACCGCCAGATAATAGTAGGGCGCGAAAAACCATTGCCAGGGCGAAACATGGAATCCCGCCGCCGCGAACCTGAAATCGGTGTCGAGGCCGAGACTGGCGCGCCCGAACAGGACGGCGCCGACGTGAACACACAGGAAAAACGCGAGCCAGGCACCGGAGAGCGCTTGTAGCCACGCGACGGCGCCGCTCCTTGTCGACCACGACCGCATGACCATCCACAGGCCGCTCGCGACTTGCCAGACCAGCAGGACGAGCAGGACCGGCTCCACGAGCGGGTGCCGGTAAAAACGACGCGCGGACGCCACGTAGGCGACGTGATGGTCCTGTCCCCAGAGGCCAACGAGATGGTTGCCCATGTGAACGACCAGAAACGTCCCGACGACGAGCGCCCACAAGGCGTGCATTTGGCGAAGAGTCGCGTTTCGGGTTCTCTGGATCGGGTTCGGGGCGGTGCCGTGGCGGGGCGGGGCGGGGCGGGCGCGCGGCACGGTTCGAGCCGGTTCCGTCGGGCGACCACGGCTGGCGGGAGACGAGCGGATGGTCGCCGGGCGGGGCGGGGCGTTCAGGACCATGTATCGTCGCACTCGTCGGCCCGCGAGAGCATGAGCGGGCCGGCGAGGTGCGCGATGGCCTGTTCGTCGAGCGCGACACCGTCGTCGTGCTGCCTCCGGCAAGGTGCCCGCGCCGCCCAACCTTGGCAAAGGTACGGCTATCCGCCGATGACGGCGCGTTTCGACGTCGGTGTCGGCGAACCGCACGATCAGGCCGTCGCGCTCGACACGGAAATGCGCCGACACCATCTCGTCCTTGCTCTCGTTCATCCAGGTGGCATGGCAGCCGCCCGGCGCCTGCGACGCGTGCTCGGACACGGCGAGGCCGATCGTGTGCAGGACGACCCGCCGGACCGGCTTGTTGGCGCCGACGCGCATCTTCTTCTTGTCGTCGAACGGCGTCGGGGTTCCATCGCGATCGGGACACCAGCGCATGGTGGGCTCTTTGACGGGACGGAGCGGAAAGAGGGGAGGCGACGATGGGTGCGGGCGGTTGGCAGGTGACGATCACGCGAAGGCGGGATGGCGGCGTAGCCGGACGTTACAGCCAATTTTTCATCCCGACGGACTGGATTTTAGTCGGATTATTCTATACATATTTCGGACATGACTGCTCCCCACACACCATTGCCGGCGATGATCCGGAACCGCATGGTCCGTAGCCGGCGGCGGACCGTCTGGACGCCTGTCGACTTTCTCGACCTCGCCAACCGCGACGCCATCGACAAGACGCTGCAACGCCTCGTCGCCGCCGACGAGCTGCGACGGATCGATCGCGGTCTCTACGACCGGCCGACGACGAACCGGCTGACCGGCAAGAAGAACCCGCCCGACCCGCGCGGCGTCGTCGACGCGGTCGCCCAGCGCGAGCGGATCCGCGTGCTCGTCGACGGCATGACGGCGGCGAACGACCTCGGCCTGACCGATGCCGTGCCGGCGCGGGTCGTCGTCCACACGGAGGCCCGCCTGCGGCCGATCCGCCTCGGTTCCCTCGAGATCACGTTCCGGCCGACCGCGGCCCGCAAGCTGTATTGGGCCGACCGGCCCGCGATGCGGGTCGTCCAGGCGCTGCACTGGCTGCGCGGCACGATGGGCAACGAGGAGGCGGATCGAACCCTTTGCCGACGCCTCGGCCGGGTGCTTGACGATCCGCGGCATGGACCGGCCATCAGGAACGACCTTAAACACGGTCTCCAGACACTGCCTGCGTGGATGCGGACGCTGCTGAAACCGCTTTTGACGGAAGACGCGTCGAGCAAGGCCCACGCGGGCAACGCCGCGGCCGGGGACGGTGTCCGGACAGTTGGCCGGGCGCGGACCACGGCGGCGCGGCGATGAATCCCGCATGGGACCGGATCATCGGCGCCGACGACGCGACGCGGGCCGGCCTCTTCGCGACGACCGCGATGCGGATCGGTACGACGCCATCGGGCGTCGAGAAGGATTTCTGGGTCTGCTGGACGCTCGACGCGCTGTTCAACGGCCTTGCGCCAGGCGGCCCGAGACTGCTCTTCAAGGGCGGTACCTCGCTGTCCAAGGGCTTCGGCTTGATCGACCGCTTCTCCGAGGACATCGATATCACGGTGTTCCGCGACGATCTGAACGTGAACGCCACCGTCGAGGAGTTGGCGGCGCTCAGTGGCAAGAAGCGAACCGCCCGCCTGAACGTGATCGCCTCGGCGTGTCGGGCATACATACAGGGACCTCTCCGGACGGAATTGACGGCCATCGTCGCCGCGTCGACGGCACGACACGGACTGCCGGCCGATCGATTCCGGATCGGCCTCGACGGGGACGACGATCAAACCCTGCTCGTCTGGTATCCGCCGGCCTCTCCCGTCGATGCCTATGTCCGGCCGGTCGTGAAGATCGAGGCGGGCGCGAAGTCGGCACTCGATCCCAACACGATCCGCACCATCCGTCCCTATGTCGACGACGACGCGCCCGGACTCGAGCTGGCGGTCGGCAACGTCGTCACGGTCGACCCGGAGCGGACCTTCTGGGACAAGGTCGTGATCCTCCACGGCTTGCGACGTTGGCACGACAAGCGTGGCGAACTGCGAGGCGGCGGCCAGCGGGTTTCGCGCCACTACTACGACCTCCACAGGCTGATGGAAACCGAGGTCGGCCGGCGCGCCGTATCGAACATCGCGCTCGGTGCCGATTGCGTGGCCCACGCCCGCATGTTCTTCGATCGCCCCGACTACGATCTTGCGTCCGCCCGGGCACCGAGCTTCGCGGTGCTACCCCACGATGGCATGGTCGACGCGCTGCGTCGGGACTACGCGGCGATGGCGGCGATGATCTTCGGTCCGGTGCCGGCGTTCGAACTGGTGCTTGGCAGCGTGGCCAGGCTCGATGAATTGGTGAATTCGCCGGCCGCTTGAGGTCAAGCCATCGGAACGGCAATGTCCCGCGTCGGCGACGTCATTTTCAGCCTTTGACCAATGCACCTTACGCCTTGGCCGACACCTCCGCTTCGATAAGGCTAGTCACGCACTCCGTCAGCGGCACAAGCCGTTCACGGCTGTGTTCGACCATGTGTCGCCGAAGAAATAGAGAGTCGCCCTTTTTGGAGAATGGCGCCTTGTGAAGCATCCGACAAACGGCAGGGTTCGCGAGAGGTCGAGCACCGGCGGCCCCGGCCTCAAGGCGCTCTCGTGGGTCACGTTGGCGGTCGTCGTCGCGGTGGTGGTTTCCCGGTTCGTGCCGCCGTCCGGGATTTCGGTCGGAGCCATTGAATTTCTCGGCGGCGCCCTTCTCGCCCTCGGCGCCGTCGCCTTCCACGAGGGGCGGTCGGCCCGTCGCGCGGTGACGGCGAAGGAAGACGGCCTGCGGGCGATGATCGACCACGGCCTGCGTCGGATTGAGGACGTCCAGACCGCCATCGGCCGGCCGGATCGTGCGCCACGATGAGAAGACGGTCGCGACGAGGCCTTCGCCGTCCGGGAGCGCGCCGTACAGAGGCGGCAACTTTGTTCTGCGGTCCACCTCTGTGCCGTGGCCCAAGGCCTGGCGCCCGGAGGGCCCCGTGACCGTGTCGATCGTCGCGGCGCGCCGAGGGGTACGACGTCTCCCGCCGCGAGTCTGGTCTGGCAGTCCCGGGCAGTTGAGACGGTATTCACCTCGCCGCGAGGCCGGAAGACGCAAGCAAATCAACGGGTTAATTTTATCCGGGTAAAATTGCCGCTCCGGCGCCCGCCCGCCAACAACCCACAGCCATCCGGCGCGACCGCGCTTGGATTCCGCTGGCGATATCCCTAGGGTCCACCGCGAGCTGGCACGCCGTGTGCGTGTCCAAAGACAAGAACCACCCGACAGGCAGGAGATCGCGACCATGGCTTCGAGCATTCTTTCACGGGTTGGCGCCACGGCGCTGGGCGCGGCGTTGTCCATCGCGCTGGCGGTTCCCGCCTCGGCGCAGACCGCCATCAAGTTCACGCTCGACTGGGTGTTCCAGGGGCCGACCTCGCCGTTCCTGCTGGCGCTGGAGAAGGGCTACTACAAGGCCGAGGGGCTCGACGTCACGATGGACCCCGGCCAGGGCTCGGCGGGCGCGGTGCAGCGCGTTGCGACCGGCGCCTACCAGATCGGCTTCGCCGACGTGAACACGCTGATCGAGTACAACGCCAAGAACGCGGGCAAGGAAATCCTCTGCGTGTTCATGGCCTACGATTTCCCGCCGTTCGGCGTCTACGCCACGAAGAAGAGCGGCATCAAGGTGCCCAGGGACCTCGAGGGCAAGAAGCTCGGCGCGCCGGTGTTCGACGCCTCGTTCCGGCTGTTTCCGGCCTTCGCCAAAAAGCAGGGCATCGGCAAGTGGGAGCACGTCAACCTGACGCCGCAGCTGCGCGAGCAGAGCCTGGTGCAGGGCACGGTCGACTTCATCTCGGGGCACTATTTCTCCTCGATGCTGGATCTGAAGGCGCGCGGCGTGAAGTTCGAGGACATCGTGGCGATGCGCTACAGCGACTTCGGCATGGACGTGTATGGCAACGGCATCATCGTCTCGGCCGAGATGCTGAAGGACGAGAAGGCGGTGACGGGCTTCGTGCGCGCCACCATCAAGGCGTGGCGCGAGGTGATCGCCAACCCCAAGGCCGGCATCGCCGCGGCCCTCAAGCGCGATCCGCTGATCAACGAGGCGCTGGAGCTGGAGCGGCTGGCGCTGTCGCTGGACACCAACGTGCTGACGCCCTTCGTGAAGGCCAACGGCATGGGCGACGTCGATCCGGCCCGCTTCGCGCGCTCGGTGAAGGATGTCGCCGAGGCGTTCGGCCTGCCCGCCGCGCCCGATCCGGCCAAGGTGTTCACCGGCAAGTTCCTGCCGGCCAAAGCTGACCGCATGGTAACCAGGTAACGAATCGGTAATTTAATCTCCTTCATCCCGAAAAAGGCTTCCAGCATGCCCTTTTTCGGCTTTTCCGGATCGCCATGACCGCCACGGAACCGCTGGTACGCTTGAACAAAGCCTCCCTGACCTACCGCATGGGCAAGGAAACGACTCTCGCGCTCGCCGACGCCACCTTCTCGATCGGCAAGGGCGAGTTCGTGGCCGTGGTCGGCCCCTCTGGCTGCGGCAAGTCGACCATCATGAAGCTGGTCACCGGCCTGCTGCCCGCGACCTCGGGCGAGATCGAGGTCGCGGGCAAGAAAGTGACGGCGCCGATCAAGGGCGTCGGCATGGCGTTCCAGAACCCGACCCTGATGCCGTGGCGCCGCACCATCGACAACGTGCTGCTGCCGATGGAGGTGGTCGAACCGCACAAGCGCCGCTTCCGCTCCAACCGCGCCGAATACGTCGAGCGGGCGATGAAGCTGCTGACCACCGTTGGCCTCGCGGACTTCGCCGACAAATATCCGTGGCAACTCTCGGGCGGCATGCAGCAGCGCTCCAACCTGTGCCGGGCGCTGATCCACGAGCCCGAGATCCTGATGCTCGACGAGCCGTTCGGCGCCCTCGACGCCTTCACCCGCGAGGAGCTGTGGGGCGTCATGCAGGCGCTGTGGCTGGAGAAGCGTTTCACCGCGGCGCTGGTCACCCACGACCTGCGCGAGGCGGTCTACCTAGCCGACACCGTCTACGTCATGAGCCGGCGGCCCGGCCGCATCGTGATGGCGCGCCCGATCGACCTGCCGCGTCCGCGCACGCTGGCGATGACCTTCGAACCGAGGTTCGTCGACATCGTCCACGAGCTGCGCGACCGCATCCACGAGGAGCACCAGTGATGGGGGAAGGTTCGCGCCGGGCGCTGATCGTGGCGATGCCGTGGCTTGCGACCGCGGCGCTGCTGCTGGTGTGGGAAGGCGCCTGCGTCGCCTTGGCGATCGAGGAAATCATCCTGCCGCGGCCCAGCCGCGTGTTCGCGGTCATCCTGCAGCGCTACGACATTCTCTGGACCTTCTGCCTGCAGACGCTTTGGACCACGGTGGCCGGCTTCGGCCTCGCCATCGCCGCGGGTCTGCTGCTGGGTCTCGCAGTCGGCGCCTCGCCCTTCGTCTATGCCGGCCTCTATCCGTTGCTGATCGCCTTCAACGCGATCCCCAAAGTGGCGATCGTGCCGATCCTGATGATCTGGGTCGGGGTCGGCGCGCTGCCGGCGATCATCACGGCTTTCGTGATCAGCTTCTTCCCGATCGTCGTGAACGTTGCCACGGGCCTCGCCACCATCGAGCCCGAGATGCGCGACGTGCTGCGCTCGCTCGGCGCCACGCGCTTCGAAATCCTGACCAAGGTCGGCATCCCGCGCGCCATGCCCTATCTGTTCGCCAGCCTGAAGGTCGCCATCACGCTCGCCTTCATCGGCTCGGTGATCTCCGAGACGGTCGGTGGCAACCGGGGCGTTGGCTTCCTGATGCTGTCGGCCGGCGCCCGCAACGACTCGGCCACGACCTTCGCGGGCCTGTTCGCGATCTCCGTCATGGGCATCGCGCTTTACGCTCTCTGCGCCGCCGTCGAGCGCCGCATGACCCGCTGGGCCTTCCGCGGCGAAATCGTGGGCTGATCAGCGCGCGCGGGCGTGGCGGGCCAGCCCGATCGTTCCGAGCAAGGCGATCGAGCCCGCCACGATCCCGAACACCAGGCCACCCTCGGCGCCGAACCGGCCGATGATGGCCGCGAGAATTACCGGCGAGGCGGCCGAGGCGATGTTCTGCCACACCGCGAGGCGCCCCATCAGCGCGCCAAAACCCTCGTGTCCGAACAACGCCAGCGGCCAGGCCGTGCGCACGATGGCCTTGAGGCCGTTCGCGACGCCATAGAGCGCCAGCGCGGACAACGCCGCGCCCGCGTGACCGCCGAGTCCCAGCAGCAACGACAGCGCCAGCGGTAGCGCGCTGCTCGCCACGAGGGCCGCGGCCATCATGGTGTAGCGACCACCGAACACGACCTCGACCAGCCGCACCGCCATTTGCGCCGGGCCGATCAGCATCGCGATGGCCACCGCTGTCGTGTCGGAATGACCCAGCCCGCGCAGGATGCCGATCACGTGCAGCGCCATGCCGTTGTAGACCAGCGTGCCGGTCGCCAGCGATCCCGCCATCAGCCAGTAGGCCAGTCGCCGGTGTTGTGGCGCCAGCGTGCCATGCATGGTGGTGGCGCCGTCGGCATCGCTTGTCCGGATCGCGGGTCGGCCGCGCGGCAGCACCAGCAGATGGATCGGCAGACACAGCGCGAAGTGCAGGCCGCCGTAGAGCACGCACGTCGCGCGCCAGCCGACCGCCGCGTCGAGTGCCGTCGTCAGCGGCCAGAACGCCGTCGAAGCGAGCCCGCCGATCACCGTCAGGAACGCGATGGCACGCCGCGCCGCCGGCCCCGCGACCTGGGTCACCGCCACGTTGGCGGTGCTCGACAGCGCGAAGCCGCTGGCGAATCCGATGGCGACCCACGAGGCGGCGTAGGACCAGAACCCTTCTGCCAAGGCTAGCGACGCCACCGACAGGCCCATCAGTGCCGACCCCGTCGCCATGATGGTGCGCGCGCCCGACCGGTCCAGCGCCTTGCCGATGGCCGGCGCGGTGACGGCGCCGATCACGAACATGACGGTGACGCCCGCGAACACGATCTCGGCGGAAATTCCGAGGTCGCGCTGGAAGTCGCGACCGAGGACGCTGGGCAGAAAGAAACTGCTCCCCCAGCCGACGATCTGCGCCAGTCCGACGCCGACGATGGCGATCCAGCCGCGGCGGTCGAGACGGGGAGAGGACGACGTGGACATCGCCGCAGTCTATAGACCGCCCCGCTGCCGCCGACCGCATCCGTTCGCGCGCCCGGGCCATGCGCCGCGGACGCGGGCTACCAGGTCTCCGCCACCGCCTGCGCCACGGCGTCGACGATCGCGGCGGCGTCGAGCCGCAGGACCCGGTAAAGGTCGGGAATGTCGGCCGATTGTCCGAACGTCTCGACGCCCAGCGGCACGACCCGGTGCGGACCGACCGAGCCCAGCCACGAAAGCGTCAGCGGGTGACCATCGACGACCGTAACCAGACGGGCGTCGCGCGACAGCGGCGCCAGCAGTCGTTCGACCGGACTGCGTTCGCGCGTCGGCGTGCGGTCGGTGGCGACGGTACGGGCGCGGCGGCTGGCGAGCCAGTCCGCGTGCAGACGGTCGGCCGAGGTGACCACCAGCAGGCCGGCGCCGGCGAAATCGCGGTTCACGCTCTCCCACGCCTCCAGCGCGTCCGGCGTCACGGCGCCCATGCAGACGATGGCGACATCGGCGCCGGGCGCCGGTTCCCGCAGCCAGTAGCCGCCCTCGACGAAGGAGCGTGCCAGATCGGGCGTCAGCTCGCGTTGCGGCTGGTCGAGCGGGCGGGTCGAGAGGCGCAGATAGAGCGAGCAACCCTCGGGGCGCTGCATGTGTTCGAGGCCGAAGCGCAGGATCGCCGACACCTCGTCGACATAGGCGGGCTCGTAGCTCAGCAGGCCGGGCTGGCCGATGCCGATCAGCGGCGAAGAGACGGACTGGTGGGCGCCACCCTCCGGCGCCAGCGTCACCCCCGATGGCGTCGCCACGAGGATGAAGCGCGCATCCTGATAGCAGGCGTAGTTCAGCGCATCGAGGCCGCGCGCGATGAAGGGATCGTAGAGCGTGCCGATCGGCAGCAGGCGGGCGCCGAACAGATCGTGCGCCAGACCGAGCGCGCCCAGTTGCAGGAACAGGTTGTTCTCGGCGATCCCCAGTTCGACGTGCTGGCCGCGCGGATCGAGACTCCAGCGCTGCGCCGAGACGACCTTGAGCTCGCGGAATACGTCTTCGGCCGGCGTGTGGGCGAACAGCCCCTTGCGGTTCACCCAGCCGCCGAGATTGGTCGACACCGTGACGTCGGGCGAGGTCGTGACGATGCGATCGGCCAGCGGTCCGCCGGTCGCGGCAATCTCGTCGAGGATGCGGCCGAACCCCGCCTGCGTGCTGGTGCGCTTCTCGCGCGGCAACGGCAGCGCTTCGGGCACCGGCACCGTCGCGGCGGCGAGCCGGCGCGGCGCCTTGTCGGCCATGGGTGCGGCGTCGATGAAGGCCTGGACCTCCGCCGGCTTCGACAGGCCCGCGAGGTGCTCCCACTCCGCACCCTCGGGCACGCCCATGCGCGCCTGCCAGGCCCGCATCTGCTCGACGTTCATCAGGCCGGCATGGTTGTCCTTGTGGCCCGCGAAGGGCAGGCCGTGGCCCTTGATCGTGTAGGCGATGAAGCAGGTCGGCGTGTCGTCGGTCACCGACCCGAAGGCGTCCAGCACTGCCTGCATGTCGAGGCCGGCGAGATTGGTCATCAGCGCGTGCAAGCTCCCGTCGTCGTGGCTGTCGAGGATGTGGCGCACGCCGGGATACTGGTTGAGGTCGCGCTTCAGCGCCTCGCGCCAGGCCGCGCCGCCCTGGTAGACCAGCGCCGAGTAGAGCGAATTGGGGCAGTCGTCGATCCAGCGCCTGAGATGCTCGCCGTCGGGACCGGCGAAGGCAGCTTCCAGCGCCCGGCCATATTTCAGCGTGACGACGCGCCAGCCGACCAGTTCGAACATCTCCGCGACGCGGTTGAACAGCCGGTCGTTGACCACCGAATCGAGGCTCTGGCGATTGTAGTCGATCACCCACCACAGGTTCCGCACGTCGTGCTTCCAGCCCTCCAGCAGGGCCTCGAAGACGTTGCCTTCGTCGAGCTCGGCGTCGCCGACCAGCGCTACCATGCGGCCGACCGGTCGCTCGGGCGCCAGATTCTTGAGGCGCACGTAGTCCTGCACGATCGAGGAGAACAGCGTCATGGCGACGCCGAGGCCGACCGACCCGGTCGAGAAGTCGATGTCCTCGCCGTCCTTGGTGCGCGAGGGATAGGATTGCGCGCCGCCCAGCGCCCGGAACCGCTCCAGCTTCGCCCGGTCGCGCTTTCCGAACAGATACTGGATCGCGTGCAGCACCGGCGAGGCGTGCGGCTTCACCGCCACGCGATCCTCCGGCCGTAGCACGGCGAAATAAAGCGCCGTCATTATCGTGGCCAGCGAGGCGCAACTGGCCTGGTGGCCGCCCACCTTCAGCCCGTCGCGGTTGGGCCTGACGTGATTGGCGTGATGGATGGTCCAGGCCGACAGCCACAGCACCTTGCGTTCGAGCTCGCGCAGCAGCCGCAGGCGGTCGACGGGAACCGGGGCGGCGGAACGTAGTGCAGGCAACAGGGTCGAATCGGGCATCGCGTATCTCCGGAGAACCTAGCGCGATAGAAATTACGCGTGTGCGCGGGGTATTTTCTTCCAAAAGCGGCGTGTTATCCTCCGATTGAGGCAAGATATTTCCCGATGGAGCGAAGTGCCGGCATGACTACCCTTCCCGTTGCCCTCGACGACATCGATCGCCGCGTTCTCGAACAGCTGCAACGAGACGGCCGCCTCTCCAACGCCGAGCTCGCCGAGCGTGTCGGGCTGTCGTCCTCGCCCTGCTGGCGCCGCGTCAAGGCACTCGAAGCGGCCGGCGTCATCAAGGGCTATGTGGCTGTGGTCGACGCCAAGGCGGTCGGTCTGCCGGTCAACGTGTTCGTCAACGTGTCGCTCAGCACCCAGGTCGAGGCCGCCTTGCAGCGCTTCGAGAAGGCGGTGCGGCAGCGGCCCGAGGTGATGGAGTGCTATCTGATGACCGGCGACAGCGACTATCTGCTGCGCGTGGTGGTGCCCGACCTCGAGGCCTACGAACGCTTCGTGATGGACTTCACCAAGATCGCGGGCATCGCCCAGATCCGCAGCTCGTTCGCCTTGCGGCCGGTGAAACAGGGTTCGGCGCTGCCGGTAAGATAGGCCGCGGCGGCGTCGATGCGGCGCTCGACTATTGCCGCGACGGGCTGTTGGCGAGGACGACGCCGACCACGGCGACAGGACGAGGGGAAGGCGGTTGCCCGCGCTCCAGTACCGCGAGTTCCTCGCGTAGCTCGACGTCCCGTCGTGCGTTGAAGGTGAGAAGGCAGCGGTCGTGTTGCTCGTCGCGTCGCGCATCGTCCAGGTTGGCCACGCGCCACGCGCACTGAGCGTTGCGGTATTGCCGCCAGTGGGAAGCCGCGGTCTGGAAAATCGGCAAGGGCGAGCGTGCGATGATCTTCTGCTCGGCCTCGACGATGCGTCCCTCGTAGTACGAGGCACCGTTGAGGAGCAGGCACAGACTCCGTTCGCGTCTCGCGGCGGGAAGGCCGTCGCAGAGCGCGCGCACGGGCGAGGGCAGCAAGGCGATCAACGGTTCGGACTGGACAGGGCGTCGAGCCTGGCCATCCCCCGTCCGCCCGCCGGGGCCAGCCATGGTTCGTGCTCGGTAGGCTTGCTCGAGCCTGTCGCAGGCCGCCAGCACGGTACGCGTGCCCGCGGCCATGGCGGCCGCGCCCTCCGCGGCGACGCGGACGCGTGCCGCCGCCAACGGGTCGCCCCGATCCTCCTCCGCGGCCGACACCATCAGATTTGTCGACAGATACTGAAGCGCCTGCCGGGCGGTGCCATAGCGGACGGTCAGCGCGTCCGGGCGGTCGTTGCGCCGGGGGCCGGTCAACGCGCGTTGCGCGTGCGCCGCGGTCTCGCATTCCTGCATGGCGACGCGGCGCTTGCTCGCGAGCAGCCGCCAGATCGCAGGCACCCTGTTCGAGAAGCGCTTCCGCAGGCAATCGCGCGCTTCCGGCTCGCGGTCGGCGTTGGTGGTCGCGTCCACCTCGGTACGGCAGGCCGTGGCGTTGCCCGCCTGCCAGGCCGTGTGCTCCTGTTCGAAGGAGGCGCGCTCGTCGGGTAGCATTACTTTACGCACGGCCTCGACCGTTTCGTCGATTTCCCAGGCCAACCGGGCGATCTCCTTGGCCGTGCACAGGATGTGTCGCCCGAGGTCTTGGGAACCGGCCGGGCGCGAACAATCGGCGGGCAAGACCGCGGTAACCGGACTTCGCGCGGCCACCTCGGCGTTGATCGTCGTCGGGCAGGCCACCAGTCCCACGCAGACGACCAAAACGAGCGGCATGTTCAATGGGTGCATTCGGCGAGCTCTATCGGGCAATGGTCGAATTCATTCGAATATGGTCGGGTCGTCCGACGGCGCGACCAAACGGGCGCCGACTCTCGGCGACGCTGGCGCGATGTCGATGTCCATTCATACGAAAGCGTCATGTAAAGTCAATATATTTCAGCACTTACAGTAATTTATACTATATTTCTAATCTAAAGTATTGAAACATGGATTGCCCGACGGGTTGCCGGCTGGCGCATCTCGGGCTACGTCCACCGGGCACGGGATGACGCCGACAACGAGTCGACAACGGAGGTTCGCATGTCGCTGAAATCGCTGTCCTACGATCACGGGACGTCGACAACGAACCTGATCGGCGAAACCATCGGGGCGTACTTCGACCGCGTCGTCGCCACGCACGGCCATCGCGACGCGCTCGTCTCGCGCCACCAGGACATCCGCTGGACCTGGGCCGAGTTCGGCCGCCGGGTCGACGATCTCGCCGCCGGTCTCCTGTCGCTGGGCCTGGCACCGGGCGACCGGGTCGGTATCTGGTCGCCCAACAACGCCGAATGGGGCACGACCCAGTTCGCCACTGCCAAGGCGGGCCTGATCCTCGTCAATGTCAATCCGGCCTATCGTCGGACCGAGCTCGAGTACGCGCTGAACAAGGTCGGCTGCAAGGCGCTGATCCTGGCGCCGGCGCTCAAGACCTCGGACTATCTCGCCATCGTCGCCGATCTGGTGCCGGAACTGGCGTCGAGCACGCCGGGCGCGCTGAAGGCGAAGGCCCTGCCCGATCTGCGCACGGTGATCCGGCTGGGCACCGAAAAAACGCTGGGCATGCTGAATTTCGACGACGTCTGTCGCGCCGGCGGGCCGGCGGAGAAGGCGCGGCTTGCCGAGATCGGGCCGACCTTGCAGTTCGACGATCCGATCAACATCCAGTTCACCTCCGGCACGACGGGCTTCCCCAAGGGCGCCACGCTCAGCCATCACAACATTCTCAACAACGGCTTCTTCGTCGGCGAGGCGCTGCGGCTGAAGCCTGGCGACCGGCTGTGCATTCCCGTGCCGCTCTACCATTGCTTCGGCATGGTGATGGGCAATCTGGGTTGCCTGACGCACGGCGCGACGATGGTCTATCCGTCCGAGGCGTTCGATCCGCTGGCCACGTTGCAGGCGGTGTCGGAGGAGCGCTGCGTGGCACTCTATGGCGTGCCCACGATGTTCATCGCCCAGCTCGACCATCCCCGCTTCGCGGAATTCGATCTCTCCATGCTCCGCACCGGCATCATGGCCGGTTCGCCCTGTCCCATCGAGGTGATGAAGCGCGTGCAGACGCGCATGAACATGGGCGAGGTCACCATCGCCTACGGCATGACCGAGACCTCGCCGGTCTCCACGCAAAGCGCCACCGACGATCCGCTGGAGCTGCGCGTGTCGACGGTCGGCCGCGTGCTGCCGCACGTCGAGATCAAGATCGTCGACGGCGACGGCAAGATCGTGCCGCGCGGCACCACGGGCGAGTTCTGCACCCGCGGCTATTCGGTGATGACCGGTTACTGGAACGACGCGGAGAAGACCCGCGAGGCGATCGACGCGGGCGGCTGGATGCACACCGGCGACCTCGCCGTGATGGACTACAACGGCTACGTCAACATCGTGGGCCGCCTGAAGGACATGGTTATCCGCGGCGGCGAGAACGTCTATCCGCGCGAGATCGAGGAATTCCTCTATCGCCATCCCAAGGTCCAGGACGTCCAGGTGATCGGCGTGCCCGATCCGCGCTACGGCGAGGAAGTCTGCGCCTGGGTCCAGCTGCGCCCGGGCCAGACCGCCACGTCCGACGAGATCCGCGAATTCTGCAAGGGCCAGATCGCCCACTACAAGGTGCCGCGCTACGTCGAGTTCGTCGACGCGTTCCCGATGACCATCACCGGCAAGGTCCAGAAATTCGCGATGCGCGAGCAGATGATCGCGAAGCTGGGGCTGACGGTTCAGAAGACGGCGTGGGCTGCGTCATCGATTCGCCAGCCGCACCAGCGTCTCGACCAGCACGCGGGCGCCGGCGGCGAGGTCGGCGGGGGCCGCGTTCTCGATCTCGTTGTGGCTGACGCCGCGCTCGCAGGGCACGAAGATCATGCCGGCGGGACAGAGGCGGGCGATGTGCATGGCGTCGTGGCCGGCGCCCGAGGGCATGTCCATGTGCGGCAGGTTCTGGCGGGCGGCGGCGGCGCGCACCAGGTCGACGACGGCGGGATCGAACACCGTCGGCGCCACGTTGCTCAACCGCTCGATGGTGGCGGGGCAGGGCGTCGCATCGTGCGCCACGATTGCTCGCAGCAGCGCCTCGTGTGCGTCGAGTGCCGACGTCTCGGGGTGACGCATGTCGATGGTGAAGGTCGCGCGGCCGGGCACGGTGTTGGGTGAGCCGGGCGCCACCTCGACGCGGCCGATGGTGAAACGCAGCGTGTCGGTGGCGTCCGTCGTCGCGGCGTACATGGCGGCGGCGACACGGGTGGCGGCGGCGTAGGCGTCCTTGCGCGCGGCGCGTGGCGTGGTGCCGGCGTGGGCTTCCTCGCCGACAATGGAGACGATGTAGCGGCGGCTGCCCTGGATACCGGTCACGACGCCGATCGTGCGGCGTTCGTCTTCCAGCCGCGGCCCCTGTTCGATATGGGCCTCGACGTAGCCGTCGAGGGCGATTCCGGTCGTGCGGCTCGGCGCTGGCGCGGCTTTCAGCGTGTCGGCCAGCGCGTCCTTCAGGACGACACCGTCCCAGTCCTTCGTCGCCAGCATCGCGGCGAGATCGTACTGGCCCGCGAACACCGCCGAACCCATGGCGCCCGGCTGAAAGCGGCTGCCTTCCTCGTTGGTCCAGGCGACGGCCTCGACCGGCCGGCGCGTGACGGTGCCGGAATCCTCCAGCGCCTCGAGCGCCTCGAAAGCCGCGAGCACGCCGTACATGCCGTCGAACCGCCCGCCGGTGGGCTGGCTGTCCATGTGGGAACCGCTGAGGACGGGATTGGCCGCTGGATCGGACCCTGCGCGGCGGACGAAAAGATTGCCGATGGCGTCGGTCGACACGTCGAATCCGCGGGTGCGTGCCCAACCCATGAGCAGATGGCGCGCCGCGGCGTCCTCGGGCGACAAGGCCTGGCGGTTGACGCCGCCTTTCGCGGTGCCGCCGAGCTTCGCCATGTCGGCGTGGCGCCCCCAGAGACGCTCTTCCGACACCGCCGCCGTGGCGCGTTCGACATCCGACATGATCGCTCCGTTCCGGTAGAGGCCGAGGTTGCTATACAGTCGCGTCCAGGCGGGAGCAATTGCCGGACCGGTCCGGAGGAGAATGCCACCATGATCAACCATCCCCATCGCGATCTGATCGGCTACGGCCCGCATCCGCCACACGCCCGCTGGCCGGGCGACGCGCGCATCGCCGTGAGTTTCGTGCTGAACTACGAGGAGGGCGGCGAAAATACGGTGCTCAACGGCGATCCCGGATCGGAGACCTATCTGACCGAAACGCCGGGTGGCCAACCCGTCGTCGGCGCGCGCGACCTGAGCACGGAATCCGTCTACGAGTACGGCAGTCGCGCCGGTTTCTGGCGAATCATGCGTCTGTTCGCGGCGAGGCGGCTGCATTTCACGTCGTGGGCCGTGGGGCGGGCGCTCGAATTCAATCCGCCGGCCGGCCGTGCCATGGCGGACGCCGGGCACGAGGTGGCCAGCCACGGCTACCGTTGGATCAACTACCGCGACATGTCCGAGGCGGACGAGCGCGACGACATGCACCGGGCGGTCGCGGCGATCGAGCAGGCGACGGGGCACAAGCCGGTCGGCTGGTACACGGGGCGGCTGGGCGCGAACACGCTGAAGCTCATCGTCGAGAATGGCGGCTTTCTCTACAGCAGCGACTCCTATGCCGACGACCTGCCCTACTGGGTCCACGTCGAAGGCGGCGCGCATCTGATCGTTCCCTACACGCTCGACGTCAACGACATGAAGTTCGCGGTGGCGCCCGGTTTCACGGCCGGCGAGGGCTGGTTCCAGTACATGAAGGACGCCTTCGACGTGCTCTACGCCGAGGGCGAGACCAGCCCGAAAATGATGTCGATCGGCCTGCATTGCCGGATGGCCGGACGGCCGGGGCGCGCCGCGGCGCTGGCGCGGTTCATGGACTACGTGCAGGGACACGACCGCGCATGGGTCGCGACCCGCGAGCAGATCGCGCGGCACTGGATCGCCACCCATCCCGTCGGAGCCGCGACGTGAGCATCCACGACGACATCGAATCGGCGCCGACCTCGACCACGATGACGCTGCGGGCGCTGGCCCGCTTTCCCGATCGTGTCGCGTTCGCCTGGGACGGCAGCCATCTGACCTACGCGGGCGCCGCGGCACTGATCGGCCGCCTGCAAGCCGGCATGGTCGCGGCAGGCCTGCGCAAGGGCGAATGCGTGGCGCTGCTGGCGGCCAACAGCGCCCAGACCTGGTGTGCCGGCGTCGCCGCCCAGGGCCTTGGCATCGTGACGACGTGGCTGCATCCGGTCGGCTCGTTCGAGGACCATCTCGATGTCGTGGCCGATTCGGGCGCGGTGGCGCTGATCGTCGATCCTGTAACCCACGCGGCGCGCGGCGGCGAGCTGGCCGCTGGCGCGGCCGATCGTTTGCGCGTCGTCCTGACCATGGGGCGCGCGGAGTATGGCGCCGACCTCGTCGCGGCGGGCGAGCACGCGGGGGAGACCACGCCGCGCGATCTCGCGGGGCCGCGCGACCATGCGATCCTGAACTACACCGGCGGCACGACGGGCAAGTCCAAGGGCGCGATCCGCCGCCATCACTCGACGGCAGCCTCGACGATTGCCGTCGCGGCCGACTTCGAGTTCCCCGCCACGCCAAGCTATCTCGCGGTGGCGCCGATCACCCATGTCGCGGGCACCAAGGTGCTGCCGACCCTGATGCGCGGCGGCACGGTGCATCTGATGAAGGGCTTCGATCCCGAGAAGCTGCTGGCGACCATCGCGCGCGAACGGATCAACTTCACGCTGCTCGTGCCCACCATGATCTATCTGCTGCTGGATCATCCGGCGCTCGGGCGCACCGATCTCTCCTCGCTGGAGCTGATCCTGTACGGCGCCTCGCCGATGTCGCCGACCCGACTGGTCGAGGGGCTGGAGCGTATCGGGCCGGTGTTTTCGCAGCTCTACGGCCAGACCGAATGCTATCCGGTCAGCGTCCTGCGCAAGGCCGACCACGACGCAAAACGCCCCGAGCTCTTCGCGTCGTGTGGTTTCCCTGTCGCTTCGTGCGCGGTGAAGCTGCTCGACGAGGATTGCAACGAGGTGGCGGACGGCGAAGCGGGCGAAATCTGCGTGCGCGCGCCGCACGCCATGGAGAGCTACTGGAACAGAC
>CAMDVZ010000050.1 GCA_945878895.1 Caenispirillum bisanense
TAACCTTCGAGATCGAGAATCAGCTCGCCCTCGCCGGGCGCGACATAGTCGGCCGCACCGGAATCGAAGGCGTCGGAGACTGGCTCGGAAGGGATGGCTGGGACGCTCATGGGTATGTCGCGGTGGATGATCCTGCCAGCCAATAGTCCAACGCCGCGCGGACTCGCCAGCGGATTCGCGGGATTCTGTCCCCAGGCGGCAGATTGTCTTTGTAAATCAATATGTTGCGCCCGCTTCGCAGGCGATGGGCGCGGGTCGAACATATCGCTGTGTAAATTATTATTGAGAATATTATTTGTAAAAACATGATTAATATATTATGGTGACCGGAAGAAGTATCCGCCCGCAGGGAGATTTCCGACAATGTTCGGTCAGGCAGGCAGGGTCGTGAAGGTCCGCGATCCGGGCGTCGTCGAGCGGCGGGGGCGTCGCGTCCAGCCAGCGTCCAGTCGAAATGCGTCGAGCGTCCACTCGATTCGGCTCTGCGTCCAGCCGTCGCGGCCGCCATCCAGCCCAAACCGGCCCCATCCAGCCGAAATCGGCATCGTCCAGCCGAACCGAAGCGCGATAGTTGCCATGGAGTGGCCAGAATCGTCGACCACACGGTAGCCGCTGGGTGAGTGGCATCCGGCTTGGCGATGTCCGGCAATTCCGGCGTCGGGAAGTGGGGCGACCGCGATGGAGATAGCATTTCCGATAGAGTTTCTCGTCAGCGGGACTCCGGTGTCGCTTCAGGCCAGGCGCCCGAGCGCGCGGGATGAATGGAAGATGCGGGTCAGGAACGCGAGTTCGAAGGCGATCCCCGACCCGCACTTCGTCTCGGGCGAACGTATCGCCGTCACCCTTTACTATCTTCCGCGCGGACCGATGAGAGGCGACATCGACAACATCGTGAAACCGGTCCTCGACGCGCTTTCCCGCCACATCTATCTGGACGATAGTCAGGTAGAGCGCGTTGTCGTCCAGAAATTCGAGCCTGCGGTCATGTTTGACTTCCGTCGGCCGACGGCTCGTTTCTCGGAAGCCCTGAGCGGCAGCGAGCCGGTTCTCTACGTGCGTATATCGAGCGATCCCTTCGAGGAGCTTTCGTGATGTACGAAGCCATCGAGCGCGAAATATTGCAACAGGTGGCGCCGGAACTCGAAGCCGAGGGGTACGACGTCTTTCTCTATCCCAGGAAGCCACTGGCACCGGCGTTTCTCGGTAATTTTCCACCCGATGCGATCGCGATGCGGAGCGACGGAAACCTGGTTGTCGAGGTGTTGCGGCGATCTCCGGCCGCAAGAGAGAAGCTCGAGCGGTTATCCGCATTGCTCGAAGGTCAGGACAAGTGGTCGTTGCGCGTGTTCTGGATCGATCCGGGCACCGATCAAGGCTCTCCGGAAGTCCAGTCCGTCGACGCCATGCGGACACACATCGCCAAGGTCAGGGAGATCGCCGCCGCCGGCCATGCCGAGGCCGCCATGTTGTTGGCGTGGGCCACGTTCGAGGCGCTGGGGCGCGCGTCGCTGGCCACGCAGTTCGACCGCCCCCAAACGCCCGGCCGACTTGTCGAGGTGCTCGCCCACGAAGGCGTGCTAACGCCTGACGAGGCCGACCGCATGCGCGCGTTCGCGACGATGCGCAACAAGTTCGCGCACGGCGAACTGCAGCTGCGCGTTTCACCGGCCGATATCGACAGCATCGTCGTGGTGCTCGAGACCATGCTTCAGCAGGTGCCGCTGGAACGGGACAAGCTTCCGACCTGACCAGTCGGCGCCCGAATGTGCACGGTCCGCGAACCGACCCGCGAAGATACCTACGAGAACGTACCGATCTTTGATCAACCGTTCAGCCTGCGCGCCTCCAGCGCCGCTTCCAGCCTGACCCGCACCAGGTCCGGCATCTCCATCGGCAGGAAATGGGTCGCGTCGGGTGGGGTCTCGATGGTCAGCGGCGCGTGGCGCGGACGCGACGGGTCGGGCGTGATCGCCGCGGCCGGGCCGCGCTCGGCGCGCAGGAGATGGACGGGCACGCCGACCGCGCCGAGCAGGGCGGCGCCGTCGTGGACGGGGCTCGCGAACACCGAGGCTTCCCACGCCGGCGCGCAGGTCAGTTCGAGGCCGTCGCCGTCGCCCGCCGGGCGCAGGCCGTCGAGCAGATAGTCTTCCAGAAAATCACCGCCCCAGGTCGCGAAGGCGCCACGCCCACGGTAGCCGTCGCGGGCGGCCTCGCGCGAGGCGAAGCGGTTGCGCCGCTTCAGCGCGCCGATGGCCAGCTCGCGCACCTGGAGGCGGGCGGCCAGATCGAGGCCGCGGGCGCGCATCGCCCATTCCAGCGGCGGCAGCACGGGGTCGAGCAACACGAGCCGGTCGACCGCGTCGGGCCATCGAGCCGCCACCATCGCGGCGGTGGCGCCGCCCATGGAATGGCCCGACAGCACGGGCGCGCGGGCGTCGAGTGCCGCCAGGGCCGCCAGCGTGTCGTCGGCGTTGTAGTCCCAGTCGCTCAGGGTCGCCGGATCGGCCGGCAAGCCGGTCAACCCGTGACCGCGCAGATCGAGCGCCACCACCCGCCAGCGCGCGCCCAGCGGCGCCAGCAGCGAGCGGTAGGTCATGGCGTTGAAGCCGGTGGCGTGCAGCAGCACCAGATCGGGCGGTCCCCCGGCACCGAAGCGCAGGCCGGCCATCGGGCCGTCGGGCAGATCGAGCGTAAAGCGTTGGAAATCCATGCGACTCTCGGGTTCGGGGCCGGTGTGTGTAGCGCGATGGCGTCGCGAAGGGAATCGGGGCTGGCCGCGAGGCGGCTGCCGGGGCGCTGTCGCCGGATCGGCCGTCGTCCGTCGCGCGGCGGCACCGCGGGCCGCCCGTCGGCGCCGTCTCGCGCTTTGGCCTCCGGTCGTGGCAGGATGGCGCCAACAGGGAGGCGTCGATGGCGAGCTTGCGGGACAAGGTGGCGTTGGTGACGGGAGCAGGTGCCGGCATCGGCGCGGCGATTGCGCTGGCGATGGCGGCCGAGGGTGCCGTCGTCGCGGTGGCCGATATCGACGAGGCCGCGGCGCGGCGCACTGCCGACAAGGCGGCGGCCGCCGGCGCGCGGACGCTGGTGGTCCAGGCCGATTGCGGCGACGTCGCCTCGATCGACGCGATGGTGGCGCGGGTCGCCAGCGAGCTCGGCCGGCTCGACGTCATCGTCAACAACGCCGGCGTCACGCGACCGGCCTGGATCATGGACCTGACCGAAGCCGACTGGGACCGCATCCATCGCGTCAACGCCAAGGGCGTGTTCTTCTGTTTGCAGGCCGCGGCGCGCCAGATGATCGGCCAGGGCCGCGGCGGGCGAATCATCAACATCGCCTCGATCGCCGGCCGCGGTTTCGCGGGAACCTCGAATGCCATCTACGCCGCCAGCAAAGGCGCGGTGATCTCGCTGACCAAGACGGCGGCCCAACAGCTCGGCCGCCACGACATCAACGTCAATTCGATCTGCCCCGGCGTCACGATCACCGACCTGTTCGAGCGCGTTGTCGAGGGCCAGGCCCGCGAGCGCGGCAAGACGCGCGAGCAGATGCTGGCGGGGATCGAAAAGCCGATCCCGATCGGTCGCGCCAACACACCCGAGGATATCGCCGCCATGGCGGTGTTCCTCGCTTCGCCCGGCGCCCGCAACGTCACCGGGCAATGTTACAATGTCGATGGCGGGCTGATCACGAGCTGACTCCGTCGGACTCGCCGATCGTCATGCCGGGAGCGCCGGTACTTCGACGTCGAACACCCGTCGCAGCGCAAGGCGACCGGCCGGTTTGAGCTCCAGCGCCCTGCCGCCGCGCGCGCGGGCCACCCAGTCGCGCGCGAGTAACAGGTCGCAGAAGGCGGCGCCGAGCGCGCCCGCGACGTGGGGCCGACGTTCGCTCCAGTCGAGGCACTGACGCGCGAACTTGCGGCGGCCGGTGTCGGCCAGCGCGCGTGCCGCGTCGAGATCGACGCCGATGCGGCGGCAGAACAGATCGCCCTTGCCCGTCAGGGTCCAGTCCTTGCCCTCGCCCGGTTCGAGATGGCCGTCGCGACGCAGCGCGTCGGCAACGGCGCTGCCGACCTGGCCGGCGAGATGGTCGTAGCAGGTCCGGCACAGCCGCAGCCGCGCGTCGCGCCGCCACGCCGCGCGTGCCGAGGCCGGTTTGGCCCCCTCTCGCGTGTCGGCGAGCGGGGCGGCCACGGCCATGATCGCCTCGATCATGCGCGACACCTCGGGGCCGGCCAGCGAGAACAGCCGCCGGCGGCCCTGGCGCTCCGCCACCAGCAGTCCGGCGTCGATCATCTTCGCGAGATGACCGCTGGCGGTCGGCCCGCTCACGCCCGCGATCGAGGCCAGATCGGTGGCGCCGCGGGCGCGCCCGTCCATCAACGCCAACAGCATGCCGGCGCGGGCGGGATCGCCGGCCAGGGCCGCGACCTCGCTGAGGGCGTTGGTGGTAACCATGGTTCGGTCTCCGGCGAAGAATATCCGATCATGCCACGACGCGGGCCGCGAGGCTTCGGCCGCGACCGAAGCGGGCGCGCCGGCTCGTCTCGCGTCCGTTCCCGTCCGGATACCGGGGCCGTTGTCGCGCCATGGCGAGCCGGCCTCGTGGCCGGAGGCGATGACAGCACCGTCCGATCGCGACATGGTACGAACGATCACGAGCGGGGAGTTGTCGGGTGTCCGAACGGTGGCGGGCGATGGCGTTGATCCTGGTGGCGCGGGCGGCCTACGGGTTGCAGTTCCAGGCGGTGCCGGCGATGCAGCCGCTGCTGGCGCGCGACCTCGACATCGCGTTCGGCGAGCTGGGGGCGCTGATCGGTCTCTACATGCTGCCGGGCATCGTGGTGGCGTTGCCCGCGGGTTTGCTCGGGCGCCGGTTCGGCGACCGGCGGGTGGCGCTTGTCGGGCTGGCGACGATGATCGCGGGCGGCTGCCTGATGCTGACGGCGCGCGACCTGACGGGTCTGATGGCCGGCCAGTTCGTGTCCGGCGTCGGCGCCATCGTCATGGGCGTGCTGACCTCCAAGATGACGGCCGACTGGTTCGCCGGCCGCGACCTGCCGCTCGGCATGGGCGTGATGCTGAACGGCTTTCCTGTCGGCATGGCCATGGCGCAGATCGCCTGGCCGTCGCTGGCGCAATCGTGGGGATGGCACGCCGCGTTCGGCGCCGCCATCGTGGCGTGCGCGCTCGCCATGCTGGCGCTGGGGCCGTTCTATCGTCGGCATCCCAACGACCGGCCGGTGGCCGTCGGCGCGGCGGCACCGGCGGGCCTGTCGCGGTTCGAACTGAAGGCGGTCAGCGTCGCGGGGTTGCTGTGGGCGACATACAATGGCTGCTACATCGTCATGACGGGATTCACTGCCGCGTACCTCGCATCGACGGGCTTCGAGCCGCGCGTCGCGGGTGGCATCGCCGGGGCGGCGACCCTGGTCAGCGCCGGTGGCGTCGTCTGCGGCGGCGTATTGGCGCGCCGGATCGCGCGACAGGATCTGTTCGTTGCCTCGACGCTGGTTGGCTGGGCCGCGATCCTCTTGCTGGCACCGATCGTGGCACCCGCGCCCCTGCTCGTGCTGGGCGGCTTCGTCGGTGGCCTGCCGGCGGGCGTCATCTCCGCGATGCCGGGTCAGGTGTTGCGGCCGGGAACGCGCGGTCCCGGACTCGGCGTGTTCTATGTCTGGCTCTATGTCGGGTTCGCCGTCACGCCGCCGTTCGCCGGTTGGGTCGCCGACCGGCTCGCCCGCCCGGAGGCGCCGCTCTGGACCGGCGCGGCGTTGTTGCTGCTGGCGCTGCCGATGCTCTGGTGGTTCGCGGTTTTGCGGCGGCGGAGCGCGATGGTTGCGTAGTCGCGGCGGATCGAGCCGGAGCCGTCTTCCGCGATTTGCCCGCCTCGGGAGAGGCCGGCGCTTTCCGTCGAGGACGTTTCGCGGGAGCGGCTTGGCCCGGAGTCGCGCTCTCGATGCGTTCGCGGCCGACCTCGAGGACGGCGCGTAGTTTCTCCGCTGCCGGCAGGGCGGTGAGGTAGTGCGACACGAAGAGCTTCTGGTCCATGCCGGCGGTGGCGAATTCGACCTCCGCGCCGTCCTTGTCTCTGCAAAGCAGGATGCCGACCGGCGGCGCGTCGCCCTCGGCCATCATGTTGGCCTTGAACCAGTTCACGTAGAAGTTCATCTGCCCGGCGTCGGCCGGCCGGAAGCCGCGGACTTTCAGCTCGACGAGGACGTGGCAGCGCAGCAGGCGATTGTAGAACACCAGGTCGACGCGATGGTTCTTGCGTTCCTCGGTCATGCGGAACTGCCGCGCCTCGAAGCAAAACCCGCGCCCGAGCTCGAGCAGGAAGCGTTGCAGGTGATCCAGCAGCACCGACTCGAACTGGTCTTCGGAGTAGGAAGGCAGGTCCGCGAGGCCGGTGAATTCGAGCACGTAGGGATCGCGCAACAGGTCGGCGATGGTTTGGTGCGGTGCCTGTCCCCGGGCGCGTTCGATGACGGCCCTCTTGTCGGTCGACAGGCCGGTGCGTTCGTAGAGCATGCTCTCGATCTGGCGCTGCAGCTGGCGGACCGACCAGTTGCCGTCCAGGCACTCGTTCTCGAAGAAAGCCCGCTTCCACGGATCGTCGATGCGGACGAGCTCCTGAAGCTGGCTCCACGAGAAACGCAGAACGGAGTCGGCGGCGAGCGGTGTCGGAGCACCGTTCTTTCGGGCGCCCGTCGACTCGGGGGACACCGTCCCCCGAATTGGAAAGGCGCGCGAACCCTTGGCCAAGGCTAGCCTGTCTGTCGCCGCCGCCGCCTTCGATGGCGTGGCGAGCGGGGCCAGGCCGAGGTGGTCGGTGAATTCGGGGGACACCGTCCCCCGAATTTGCGGGTAGCGCTGGAACACCTAGCGGCAATTCCGGAGCGTTCGCGGATCGAGGCCTTTCGCTCCCCGTTTCGCGAGATCGGCGGCGATCCGCGTCAGCAATTGGGTGCCGTATTTCGCACGGTCCTCGCCACGCTGTTCGAACTCGACGAGGTAGGCGCCGATCATCCAGTTGCGCACGACGAGCGCCTGGTTGACTGCCACGGCGGCATGGCCCTGTAGTCGGGTCGTCGTCGAGCCGATCGTCTTGACGAGAGCGGCGTAGTTCATGGCCCTGGTCCTCCGGTCGATTCCCGGTGTCGCTGGATTGGCCAATAAGTAGATGTTTTTTATTTCATGCAACCAGAAAGTCCGGAACCGCCATCTCCGGTTTCGACGCAAGCGGTCCTGGCCTGAATTCGGGGGACGGTGTCCCCCGAATTCACGCTGCGCGGATCAGCGCCATTTCGGGTTCGAGATCGCCATCTTGTCGGCGATGGTCAGGCGCAGATGCTCCATCAATGCCGGATCGGATTCGTCGCGCTCGCCGGCACGCAGCTGGCGGGCCAGCTCGGCGTTCAGGTCGGGCAGGGGCGCGTCGCGGTCGAGCAGGGCTTTCAACCGGCCGAGTTCGCGCGCGTCGGCAGGCGGTCCGAGGAGGGCCTCGCGTTCGAGGATCGCCAGCGAGTTGATCGCCACCTTGACCTGGAAGCCGGTGCGGCCGTCGAGTTTGGGCGCCACGTCGGTGGCGAGAAACTCCCGGATGGCGGCGAGCAATTCGTGGACGTGCGGGCGGTCCTGCGCCATCTCATGCCTCCGACAGCAACTGCACGAGATCGAATTCGGTTTCCGCGGCGCGCCGGCCGATCGAGGCCAGCTCCATCGAGGTTTCCGCGCCCGACAGATGTTTCCACGCCTGGTTCATGCAGATCACGCCCCAGCGCACGGTGCCGTAGATCTCCCACCAGCGTGCCCTTTGGCGATCGAGTGGCCGGCCTGTCGCGGCTTCGTAGGCGCGGAACAGATCTTCCCGGCGCCCGAACCCGCCGGCTTCGTTCTCCATCGCGCCGAAGCGCCAGGATTTGATGCAGAGCCAGCCGAGATCCTCCAGCGGATCGCCGAGATGGGCGATCTCCCAGTCGAGAATCGCGGTCACGCCGGACTCGTCGGCGAGATAGTTGCCGGTGCGGAAATCGCCATGCACGAATCGCGGCGCCGCCGCCGGCGGCTTGCGACGGTCGAGCCACGCGATGGCCAGTTCGAACACCGGATGCGGTTCGCCAATGGCATCGAGCACCCGCAACAGCTGGGCGAGCAGTTCGGCCGGCGTCGGCGCTTTCAACGGCGGCACCTCGGACGTCGGGATCGCGTGGATGCGCGCCAGAATGGCACCCAGCTGCGGCACGATCTTTTTACGGCCCTCGGCGTAGCGCGGTTCGCGCAACAGCTCGCGGGCAATCGCGGTGCCCGGTACGTGGTGCATCACGTAGCCCTCGCCGCCGCCGTCCCCGGGCTCCAGTTCGAACAGCGTGACGGGCACGGGCACGCCGTGGCGGGCGGCCGCGCGCAGGATGTGAAACTCGGTGGAGCGCGTCAGCGCCAGGGCGTTTTCCGCCGGCGTGGGTGCGGCCGTTCCGGCCTTGCGCGGCGGATCGCGGCGCAGCACCAGCGCCTCGCGGCGGCCGTCGCCCAGCACGGCGTCGAATCCCCACGTCTGGCGCGAGGCGCCGCCGGAATGGCGGAACAGATTCTCGATACGGACGGGCACGCCGAAATAACGCGTGCCCGCGCGCTCCAGCGCCGCCACCAGCTCGTCGTTTCCGCCTGTCATCGCCGGTGTTCCGTTCCCGTGCCTGGCCGCGCGAGCGTATGTCGGGCCGTCGCGGCCATTCCATCACGCGAGCCATGGCCGGGCCAAGCCCCGTACGCGCCCGTGCCGCTCGCTTCGCGAAACGGCGGACGTGGCGATAGGCGACGGGTGGGCGCCGTGCTATCGGCGGCGGGAAGAGGAGTACCCCATGGCCGATCAATCGCTGTGTCGTCTGGGCGCCGTCGAGGCCGTCGCGTTGCTTAAGGCGCGCAAGGTCTCGCCGCTGGAACTGATCGACGCCGCCGAGGCCCGCATCGAGGCGGTGGATGGCGCTGTCAACGCCTTCGTGACGCGCTGTTTCGACCGGGCGCGGCGGCGTGCCGCGACGCTCGATACGACCCATGCGGCCGAAGCCGGCTGGCTGGCCGGATTGCCGATCGGCGTGAAGGACCTGGAGGAGGTCGAGGGCGTGACGACGACCTTGGGTTCGCCGATCTACGCGACCAACGTGCCGTCCCGCTCCGACCTGACCGTCCAGCATCTGGAGTCGCGCGGCGGGGTGGTGATCGGCAAGACCAACACGCCGGAGTTCGGCGCCGGCGCTCAGACGTTCAACGAGGTGTTCGGCATCACGCGCAACCCCTGGGACACGCGCATGACCTGCGCCGGGTCGTCGGGCGGTTCGGCGGTGGCGCTGGCGACCGGCCAGGTCTGGCTCGCGACGGGTTCCGATCTGGGCGGTTCGCTGCGCACGCCCGCCAGCTTCTGCGGCGTGGTCGGGTTTCGCCCGAGTCCGGGCCGCGTTCCGACCGGTCCGACATCGCTGCCGCTCAACACGCTGTCGCAGCACGGGCCGATGGCGCGCAACGTCGCCGACGTGGCGCTGATGCTGGATGCGGAGGCGCGCCACGATCCGCGCGACCCGCTGACATACGATGCTCCGGGCGTGCCCTATTCGGCGCTGGTCGCCGCGCCGAAAGCGCCAAAGCGCGTGGCGTGGGCGGGCGGGTTCAACGGTCTGTGTCCGATCGATCCCGAAATCGAGGCGATCTGCCGCGCCGCGACCCAGCGTTTCGCCGACCTTGGGGCCAGGGTTACCGAGGTCGCGCCGGACGCCAGCGGCGCGCGGGATGTCTTCCAGGTGTTCCGCGGCCACAACATGGCGGCCAGCCGCCGCGCCGACTACGACAACCACCGCGCCCTGATGAAACCCGAGGTGATCTGGAACATCGAATACGGTCTGTCGCTGTCGGCCGACGACGTCCGCCGCGCGTCGCTGACGCAAGGGCAAATCATCCAGCGCTTCGCCGCCTTCTTCGCCGATCACGACATTCTTTGCCTGCCGTCCGCGCCCGTGGCGCCGTTCCCGGTCGAGGAACGCTACGTCGCCGAAATCAACGGCCAGAAAATGCCGAGCTACATCGATTGGGTGCTGGGCAGCTCGATCGTGACGGTGTCGGGCTGTCCCGCCGTCTCGGTGCCGTGCGGTTTCACGAAGTCGGGTTTGCCGGTCGGTCTGCAGCTGGTCGGACCACCGCGCGGCGAGGGCACGTTGCTGCAGGCGGCCCGGCTGTTCGAGGAGGCGATGGGCATCCACAAGGGCCTGCCGATCGATCCGGTGGTGCGTCACTGAGCCATCGCGCCGGCGTTGCGGTGTCGCCGGGTTCGTTTATGGTCCGCCGACCAAGACGGGGAGCACGACAGTGTCTGAGCAGGACGTTCTCGCGGGCATGCATGGCTACTATCTCGAGGATCTCAAGGTCGGGATGATGGCCTCGTTCGGCAAGACGATCACCGAGGCCGATATCGCGGCTTTCGCGGGCGTCTCCGGCGACACCAATCCGATCCATCTGCACGAGGGGTTCGCCAAAACCTCGCGGTTCGGTCATCGCATCGCGCACGGCATGCTGAGCGCCAGTTTCATCTCGACGGTGGTCGGCACCAAGTTGCCGGGGCCGGGCTCGATCTACGTGTCGCAAAGTCTCGAGTTCAAGGCGCCGGTGTCGATCGGCGAGACCGTCACCGCGGTGTGCGAGATCGTCGAGATCGTCGTCGAGCGCCGCCGGGTGCGGTTGAAGACGGAATGCAGGCGCGGCGAGGACGTCGTGCTGGCGGGCGAGGCGGTCGTCATGGTGCCGCGCCGGCCCACGAAATCATAGCCGCACCGGACATCATGTCGAATATCCCCGTTTTCGAGGACTGGCGTGCCGTGCCCGTCGCCTGGCGCTCCGCGGCGGTGGCGCTGGGCAATTTCGATGGTGTTCATCGCGGCCATCAGGCGCTGCTGCACCGGGCCGGCGCATTCGGCGTGCCGGTCGTCGCGCTCACGTTCGAGCCACATCCCCGCAGTTACTTCGTGGCCGACACGGGGCCATTCCGGTTGACGTCGTCGGACGCCAGGACGCGATTGCTGGCCGCGCACGGGGTCGGGGCGGTGCTGGCGCAGCGCTTCGACGCGGCCTTCGCGGCGTTGCCCGCCGAGGCCTTCGTCGACGAGGTGTTGATCGGCGGACTCGCGGCGCGGCACGTGGTGTGCGGCTACGATTTCACGTTCGGCGCGCGCCGCAGCGGCAACGTCGAGCGGTTGCGCGAACTCGGCGCGGCGCGTGGCTTCGGCGTGACGGTGCTCGATCCGGTGACCCACGAAGGCGAAATCTATTCCTCCACCCGCATCCGCGAGGCGTTGCGCCGCGGTGGCGCGCGCGAGGCGGCCGACCTGTTGGGCCACGACTGGGAAATCGAGGGCATCGTCGAGACCGGCGACCAGCGCGGTCGGACTATCGGGTTTCCGACGGCCAACGTGGCGCTCGGCGACTATCTGCGTCCGCGCTTCGGCGTCTATGCCGTGCGGGCCGGCGTCGAGGAGAACGGCGCCTGGGTCTGGCTCGACGCCGTCGCCAATCTCGGACGCCGGCCGACCTTCGGCAAACTTCGCGAAAATCTCGAGGTCCATGTGTTCGATTTTGCCGGCGACCTCTACGGCAAGCCGATGCGGGTGGCGTTCGTCGATTTCATCCGGCCGGAAATGAAGTTTGCGGGTCTCGACCAGCTCAAGGCCCGGATCGCCGCCGACGGCGAGGCGGCGAAGCAGATCCACGCCGGCGCCTGACGTGGCCGACGACGTGACCGAGCCGAACTGGTCATGCAAATGCCTTGATTCGAGCAATGTCCGGACACCGGTTGCTCGTTTAATCCGCATGTCCGGAGACTGTTCAACGAAGCACTCCGGATCGTCCCAGAGGGGGGACACGTCCATGAACCGCTACCTGCCTGTCGTTCTCGCTTCCGCCGCGCTGCTCGGCGCCTGCGTTCCGGAATCGTATCCCGGTGGCTATCCGGCGTCGGGGTACGGCGTCGCGCCGACCCAGGGCTACTATCCGCCGCAGCGCGTCTACGCCCAGCCGCAGCCGACCTACGTGCACACCCAGCCGCGGCCGATCTATGTCACGCCGCCACCGGCACGCCACGTGCACGACGCCAATCGCAACGGCGTTCCCGACTACAGGGAACGCGACCGCAACCGCAACGGCGTGCCCGACTACAAGGAACGGGATCGCGACCGGGACGGCGTGCCGGACAATCGCGAAGGCCGCTGGAATCGCCGCTAGCGCCGACAGGCGGTCCGGCCCACGAAAAAGGGGCGCCCGTTCGGGCGCCCCTTTGCTTTGTCGATATCGGCCGCGTATCCTACTTGATGTAGGGGCACTTGCCCTCGGCCATCGGGCGGAACGCCTGGTCGCCCGGCACGGTGGCGAGCAGCTTGTAGATGTCGTCCTTGCCCTTGGATTCGGCCGGCGACTTGACCTCGAACAGGTACATGTCGCGGATGACGCGTCCGTCCTCGCGCAGGCGGCCGTTCTTGGTCATCGCGTCGTTGATCGGCATCTCGCGCCTCTTCGCCATCACCGTCTTGGCGTCGTCGGTGCCGGCGGCCTGGACGGCCTTCAGGTAGTGCAGCGTCGAGCTGTAGACGCCGATGGTCAGCATGCTGGGCAGCTTGTCGCGACGCTTGCGGAACTTCGCGGTCCACGCCCGGGTCTCGTCGTTGAGGTCCCAATAGAAGGCTTCCGTCAACACCAGGCCCTGGGCGACGGGCAGGGTCAGCGCCTGCACGTCGGTCGAGAACACCAGCAGGCCGGCCAGCTTCTGGCCCGCCTTGACGATGCCGAACTCGCCGGCCTGCTTGATCGAGTTGATGGTGTCGCCGCCGGCGTTGGCGAGACCGATGATCTTGGCCTTCGACGCCTGGGCCTGCAGCAGGAAGGACGAGAAATCCTGCGTGTTGAGCGGCGCCTTGACGCCGCCCAGCACCTTGCCGCCGGAGCCCGTGACGACCGCCGTCACGTCGCGCTCCAGCGCGTGGCCGAAGGCGTAGTCGGCGGTGATGAAGTACCACGAGTCGCCGCCGCCCTTGACGATGGCGCTGCCGGTCACCTTGGCGAGGGCGTAGGTGTCGTAGGTCCAGTGCGCGCCCGTCGGCGAGCAGGCAGGGCCGGTCAGGTCGGCCGAAGCGGCGCCCGAGATCAGGTCGATCATGCCCTTTTCCTGGGCAATCTTGCGCACCGCGAGCGCCACCGACGAGGTGCCGACGCCGGTGATCATCTTGACGCCGTCGACGTCGAACCACTTGCGGGCGATGGCGGCGCCGACGTCGGGCTTGGTCTGGTGGTCGGCCGACAGCAGCTCGATGGGACGGCCCAGCAACTTGCCGCCGAATTCGTCGATCGCCATCTGCATGGCCTCGACTTCGCCGATCGTCAGGTCGCCGTAGACCCCCGAAAAGCCTTCCATGACGCCGATGCGGAACGGAGCGGGAGCCTGGGCGTGCGCGGCGATCGCGAGGCCCATGGTGGCGGCGAGCGTTCCCGCGAGCCGGATAGCGTGTCTGATCATCGTCGATAGCTCCTCGGATTGAGATGCGGCGCGGCCGCGGGACAGAGACTTCGGCAACGGGAGTGGCGCGGCGTCCGACCGTCCCGCTCCCGCCGGGCGCGGCACTGATAGAGACTGTGCCCGGTCGGGTAAAGGTCAGACAGCCATGCGCGCGCGACCGAGTCGGCACTGGACAAGCGCCCGATTGTTCGCTCTAACCGCGCGCGCCGCGATGGGGACCGAATGGCCGACGACATTATTCTCGAAGCCAAGGGGCTGACGAAGGAGTTCAAGGGCTTCGTCGCCGTGAACAACGTCGACCTGTCGGTCCGGCGGCACACGATCCACGCCCTGATCGGTCCCAATGGTGCGGGCAAGACGACCTGCTTCAACCTGCTGACGCACTTCCTGGTGCCGACCGCGGGTCGTATCCGGTTCAACGGGCGCGACATCACCGGCAGCTCGCCCGCGACGATCGCGCGCATGGGTCTGGTGCGTTCGTTCCAGATTTCGGCGGTTTTTCCCCATCTCAGCGTGCGCGAGAACGTGCGGGTGGCGTTGCAGCGCGTGCTCAGCACCTCCTTCTTCTTCTGGCGCTCCGAAGCCACGCTGGCGAAGCTCGACGCCCGGGCGATCGAACTGGTCGAGGCGGTCGGCCTGGGCGACTTCGCGGAATCGCAGGCCGTCGAGTTGCCCTACGGGCGCAAACGGGCGCTCGAGATCGCCACGACGCTGGCGCTCGAGCCCGAGATGCTGCTGCTCGACGAACCGATGGCCGGGCTGGGCCAGGAGGACATCAAGCGGATCGCCGCCCTGATCAGGACGGTTGCGAAAAACCGCACGGTGCTGATGGTCGAGCACAACATGTCGGTGGTCGCCGACCTGTCGGACACCATTACCGTGCTGGCGCGTGGCGAAGTTCTGGCCGAGGGGCCTTACGAGAAAGTATCGAAGGATCCGCAAGTGGTCGAAGCCTACGTGGGAACCGGTCATGGCTGACGCCCTGCTCAAGGTATCGGGCCTTCAGGCCTGGTACGGCGAATCGCACATTCTGCACGGCGTCGATTTCGAGATCGGCCGGGGCGAACTGGTGACCCTGCTGGGGCGCAATGGCGCCGGCAAGACCACGACCCTGAAGTCGGTCATGGGCATCGTCGAGAAGCGTACCGGATCGGTGACGTTCGAGAACGGCGAGCTCGTGGGGCAGCCGTCCGACGTCATCGCCCGTCGCGGCATCGCCTACTGTCCAGAAGAGCGCGGCGTCTTCTCCAGCCTGAACGTCGACGAGAACCTGTTGCTGCCGCCCGTCGTCAAGCCCGGTGGCATGTTGGTCGAGGAAATCTACGGTCTGTTCCCGAACCTGCTGGAGCGCCGCCGCAGCCAGGGCACGAAGCTGTCGGGCGGCGAGCAGCAGATGCTGGCGATCGGCCGCATCCTGCGCACCGGCGCGACCCTGCTGCTGCTGGACGAGCCAACCGAGGGCCTGGCGCCGGTCATCGTGCAGCGGATCGGCGACATCCTGCGGCAGCTCAAGACACGCGGTTTCACGATCCTGCTGGTCGAGCAGAACTTCCATTTCGCCGCCACGGTCGCCGACCGCCACTACGTGGTCGAGGATGGCCGGGTGATCGACATGATCGCCGCCGCCGACGTGGCAAGCAGCCTCGGCAAACTGCAATCCTATCTGGGGGTCTGATGTCGATCGCGATCGATACCGTCGCCCGCGCCGGAGGCAGCGATGTTTGAGTTGCTGGGCATCTCGCCCGGCGCCCTGTTCGGCCAGCTTCTGGTGGGCCTGATCAACGGCGCTTTCTACGCCATGCTCAGCCTCGGCCTCGCCGTGATTTTCGGCATGCTCAACGTGATCAATTTCACCCACGGCGCGCAGTACATGCTGGGTGCGTTCGTGGCGTGGTTGATGCTGACGCAGCTGGCGGTGCCGTTCTGGGTGGCGCTGGTGGTGGCGCCGGTCATCGTGGGCGCGCTCGGCGTCGTGCTCGAGCGGCTGTTGCTGAAGCGCGTCTATCATCTCGACCACCTCTATGGCTTCCTGCTGACCTTCGGCCTGGCGCTGATCATCGAGGGCGGCTTTCAGCTGAAATGGGGCTCGGCCGGCCAACCCTATCCGAACCCGTTGCCCGGCGGCACCAATCTCGGCTTCATGTTCCTGCCCAACTACCGCGCCTTCGTGGTGGTCGCGGCACTGGTGATCTGCCTTGCCACCTGGTTCCTGATCGAGCGCACCCGTCTCGGAGGTTACCTGCGGGCGGCGACCGAGAATCCGACGCTGGTGCGGGCCTTCGGCATCAACGTGCCGCGCCTGATCACGTTGACCTACGGCCTCGGCGTTGGCCTGGCGGCTCTGGCCGGCGTGCTGGCGGCACCGATTTACCAGGTCTCGCCGCTGATGGGCACGAACCTGGTGCTGGTGGTGTTCGCCGTCGTCGTGATCGGCGGCATGGGCTCGATCATGGGCTCGATCGTCACCGGCTTCGGCCTCGGCGTGATCGAGGGCCTGACCAAAGTGTTTTACCCGGAGGCTTCCAGCACGGTGATTTTCGTCATCATGGCCATCGTGCTGCTGATCAAGCCCGCCGGCCTGTTCGGGCAGACCAAATGACCCAGCGCCTGATCGTTCTCGTCGTGCTCGCCGCGGCGCTCGTGGCACCTTGGGTGGCCTATCCGGTCTTCCTGATGACGGCGCTGTGCTTCGCGCTGTTCGCCTGCGCCTTCAATCTGCTGCTCGGCTATGTCGGGCTGATGAGCTTCGGCCACGCGATGTTCTTCGGCATGGCTGGCTACTTCTACGGGCACACCGTGAAGGCGTGGGGGTTGCCGCCCGAAGTCGGCCTGCTCGCCGGTGTTCTGGGCGCCGCCGCGCTGGGGCTCGTGACGGGCGCGCTGGCGATCCGCCGCCAAGGCATCTATTTCGCGATGATCACGCTGGCGTTCAGCCAGATGGTCTACTTCTTCTGCATCCAGGCGCCTTTCACCCACGGCGAGGACGGCCTCCAGGGCATTGCCCGCAAGCCGTTGCTGGGCGGGCTGATCCCGACCACCGACGACCGTGTTCTCTACTACGTCGTGCTGGCCATCGTGGTGTTCGGCTACGCCGTCGTCTACCGCATCATCCATTCGCCGTTCGGCCAGGTGATCAAGGCGATCCGCGACAACGAGCAGCGGGCGCTGTCGCTGGGCTACGAGGCCGACCGCTACAAATTGCTGGCGTTCGTGCTGTCGGCGGGAATCGCGGGCCTCGCCGGCGCCACCAAGGCGATGGTGCTGCAATTCGCGACTCTGACCGACGTCAGCGCGGCGATGTCGGGCGAGGTGGTGCTGATGGCGCTGGTGGGCGGCCTCGGGACCATCTTCGGGCCGGTGGTCGGTGCCTTCATCATCATCACGATGCAGAACTATCTCGCCTCGACGGGCGAATGGGTCCTGATCCTTCAGGGCATCATCTTCGTCGTCATCGTGCTGGCCTTCCGCAAGGGGCTGGTGGGCGAGATCGGTGACCTGCTCCGCACCCGGTTCGGCGCCAAAATCTGACGTCGCGTTCACGGCCCGGGGGATCGGGTGAAGAATCCGGGCGGCGGACCGATCCGCCCGGTCGAGGCCGGTCGCGTCGGCCGCCCGACGCGACATCGCCGACAGGGCCGCGGACGTGACGCCAAAGGGCATGCTGGAGGGGTGATTCGATGCCCGTCTCCCAGCAATTACGCGCGATTCGCGCGGCATGGGCGCGCAACGCCGGAATCGTCCCGTCGCCGGCCGTACCCCGCCGATGGGCCACGAATAGCGGCCCAAGCCTGAATCAATAGATGCCCGCGCTGTGTTTCACGTGAAACACCCCGGCGTCC